>JBFZEZ010000423.1:0-3789 GCA_041306585.1 Spirochaetota bacterium
GTTAAAGCTAAATCATATAAATTTAAGTTATTGAGGAAGAAAAAAAATAAAATGAATAGTATTAATAAAGAATTACTTGAAGAAATAAAAAATTGTTTGATTGAAATCTATCATCCTCAATTGATTTACATCTTCGGTTCATATGCATGGGGAGATCCTGATATTAAAAGCGATCTTGACTTATTCATAGTTATTGATAAATCAGAATTATCAATGGCAGATAGAATACGCAAAGGTTTACAGGCATTAAAAAATGTAAAAACTCCTCTGGATTTACTGGTTTTTACTAAAGATGAATTTGATTCGAAAAAGGAACATCCGTCGACTTTAACAAACAAAGTAATAAAAAAAGGGATAAAAATATATGAAGCCGCATGATGAATGGCTTTTTAAAGCTAAACATGACCTGGAATCTTCTAAATTTTTATATATTGAAAAAAAAGATTTATTTGATATTTCAATTTATCATACGCAGCAATGTGCTGAAAAATCACTAAAAGCTTTTTTAGCTTATAAAGAGCAAGAACTTGAAAAGACTCATAATTTGATTATTCTTGTTAATATATGTATTTCTTTAGATAGTGATTTTGAAAATTTTCAGGAAGCTGCAATATATTTAAATCCGTATTCTACTCTATTCAGATATCCAGAAGGTGATCTGATGCCAACTATCGAAGAAACCGATAAAGCTATTAAAATTGCTGATAAAATTTATAACTTTTTAAAAGATAAAATAAACGCCCCATTGTCTGAAAGTAAAAATGTTGAATAAACTTGAACTGTTAGGCCTCGGACATCCATGTCCTCGGCACCTGGTTGTGATCATGGGGACAAAGCAATTCGCACAACAGCGGATAAACGCTTTGGCGGAGTACCGCCTCGGCCTTCGGCACATTCGCTTCCGGGGAGTACCCTCCGGCGAACGTCGGTTATAACGAGAACGTATGCACCTGATCTCTCGTCTCGTCGACACCCAATATCGGATAACGCGCCACATCCAACATCATAAGCTCACTGAGATTGTAATGGGTAGAGAGATAGATAAACAAGGAACACATGGTCGATCGCGGCATGTCTATATCGTATTTCCTCTTCGTTATGTGCTTCGATCTCATCAAACAAGCGCCCCTGCATCACCTCTTCGGCTGATAGCTTTTCGCTTCTGCGTCCGTAAAGCTTGAAATTCAAAAGTTCTATCTGCATCGTGAGAAGTTTGATCTCGCTTTCGCTTTTTGGCCAGCGGAACGTGTCGGCCTCAAGGTGCTTCTGCCACAGGCAAAATTCCGTGGCATCCCAATACAAAATCTTCAGCATGCTTTTCGTCCTGTTGAAAAATATAAAATAGCTCCCGCTATAGGGATCCATCTTCATTGTCTCGTGCACCACCGCGGCCAACCCGTTGATTGATTTTCGGAAGTCGGTCCGTCCTGGCCTCAAATATATTTTTGCAGCGCTCCGTATCTGAATCATTGCTTATACCCCCATGAGGGCTATGACAATATTCCGCAGCCTGATGCGATCGATGCCTTCCCGTAACCTGATGCGGATACCTTCCAGGCTGCAAGGTGCTCGACCCATTCTGATCGCTTTCTTCGAATTTTTGTTTGCTGTTCTCATGCCATGGTAACCTCCGTAAATTTTGTAAACGAAGGAATATAGCATGGTTTGAGCGGGACGTCAATATGGGGTTAACTGAACGCTTACTATCAATCTTTCCTGATAATCACTAAAATCTGTTGACACTGACAATATATTGTTTTATCATCAAAAATTCATGAGAACACGAGAGATTATAAAAAAACGCAGGAAAGCCCGGATACTTTTTGCGGCATTCGGGGCGGGTATCGTCAGTTTTGTAATTCTGCTGGCTCTGTATACCGCATTTGTGTTGTTTCCAATCCTCTATATCAAGCTTGGCCTCATAGGGCGCCTGCCGATAGCCCTTGCGGTCTGCTGCGTTTGTTCAGGCTCCCTCGGTTTTTTTCTCTATCGGTTTCCCTGTTGGGGTAAGGCCTTTTATGCATCTATCGCCGACGGGCCTTATACGGCCGATGACATGTATGCCGCCATGGAATTGGATCTCCATAGGGGCTATCCGTCCGATACCGGCGGGGATGCGTCTGTGACAGCATATCTCTCTGAACAATTCTCAATGAAAGTAGCAGGCTCGATCAGCAGTGAAAAAAATATTTTCAGGCTCCTCTTCCCTTCGTGGAAGCGTGCAGCGATGCTGGGGGGCGTCATCATCATTGCAACTTCACTCACGGTCCTCCGCTTCGGACTTCTCTCTGATATTTTTACAGCGCTGCGCGCCGGGCTTCCTATCGAACTTATTTCTGTAGGGCCCCCCCTGGAATTTGAAGCTATAACCGCCGCAGTCCAGCCGCCCGCATACCTCGATACCGGTAAGATTTCAGTGTATGACCTTAAAAAGGGGGACACGGTGCGGGCCCTTGAGGGTTCAAAGGTCATTGTGAAGGGGCGTTTAAAAGATATGGCTGCGGGCAGGCTTTTTTACGCGACCCAGCAGGGGCTTGAATCATTTACGGCTGATATCACCGGGGGCGTTTCTTTCGAAGCCTCGTTTATTGCCTCGCTTGACGGCGCGTTCGCCCTGGAATTCGATCTCAAGCGCTCGATGGGGACCAGGTCGGAGAAGAGCCGCATATTCAAAGTCGACACGATCCCTGACAATCCCCCTGTCATCGAAATCCACTCACCGCCGAAGGACCATCGGGTCCCGTATGCCAATTCTTTTCCTATTCAGTTCACCGTCAGGGACGATTACGGCGTGCTTGAGGTAAGCCTCTCTCACCGCCGCGCCGGATCGGATGATGCATATAACAGGGAGCTTATTGTTCGTTTTCCCAGGGAAGCCAAGCGGATGTATTCTTCGTCATATATCTGGAACCCGGTGCTGCAGGAGGGGGCGCGGTTCGACATCCTCGTGTATCCGCCTAATACAAAGAAGGTGGAGTATTACCTCGAGGTGCGCGACACGAATATTTTTTCGAACAAAGGGATAACAAAGAGCGGGATGCGGTATGTATCCTTTACAAGCGTGCTCGGCCAGTTCAACAGAATCACTGAAGTCATCCGCGAGCTGATCAAAGACGGGAAGAAACTTCTTAAAAATCTCGACGACCAGGGGATGACCGACAAATACCGGAAAAAACTCTCCCGCGCCCTTGACTTTTTTACGAAGGACGTCAGGGACCTTCTTCCGCAGAGCACCCTTCCTTTTGAAACGCGTAAAATTCACGAAATTCTGGGGAGGCCGAAGTACACTGATACTGAACCGTCATTGACGGGGTATATAGAGTTGCTTGAACGTTTTCTTCTCATGCTCGACATCGTAAAGGAAGCGAAGAAAGCCGACCTCGCTATGAGCGAGATGTCCCGCGCAAGGAGCGAGCTCCAGAGCGGGAGTGAAAAAAACGCGATGGAGAGCATGGCGTATCTCGCTGACCTCCTTCAGATGGATTTTAACCGCGAACTCGACGAGATCCGCAAGCTTATGGATAAAGGCGACGTCGACGGGGCACGGAAAAAAATGGAAGAGCTTCTTAAAAAGGTGCATGACCGTATGCAGAAGCAGATGCAGAAGTCCCGCGACCGGGTGGCGAAGATGGCGGATGAGGCCCAGAAGAAACTCGAGAAGATAACAGACGCGGTGAAGGGCGTGATCCCCGAGCAGAAAAGAAACATCGATATGACCCGTGTCGAGGGGGGCGATCTCTCCAAAGAGGCTCAGAAAGGAATCAATCTGAAACTTGATGACATTGCACA
>JBFZEZ010000424.1:0-3774 GCA_041306585.1 Spirochaetota bacterium
CTTTTCTTCGTTGGAGACCGCGTTCAACTGCTCGCTCTTGAATTCCCGCCACTCTATCCCATGAGAGACCACAAAGATCAGCGACAGCACTTATTGATGCTTCTCTGAGCCAATTGATAACAAGCGCCTCGAACATAGCGGTGAAATGCGACTTTGATTCAGCCCACGGAACAGATATCTGCTTCACTCCATGCTCTTTTCACTTTACACGAGGAACATCACATTCAATGATGGTTTGCATTTTACATGTGTCAAGGTGACGCCACCTCCTCTTATTATGATCATATCGTTCCGCATCTTTTTTGCAGTCTGGACATTGACATGGCTGAGTTTTATCATACTCGACCCTGATCGTAACTGTTTTCTTTGAGATTTCAAGAATAACATCCGAGACCATCCACGGAGTCTTGATTCCCAATACATTTTGATATAGTTCTTTATCTTGCATAATTGGTCATCATCCCCTATATCTCACCCACTGTAAAGTCGGAAGCGCCCTTTTCCTTTGCTTAATATTTCCTTAATCTTGTTCCTTTCTGCCGGTTTAAGCGAAATTTTTAATTTGACATTATAACTATTTTTATTTTTCATGAGGACAACATGTATATGCACTCAAGAATTAATAGCAAAAAAATTAATTAAGATTTATACGGTCTAAGCACTAGGAGTAATTAAATGAAGAAGATTTTTTGCTTACTAATTACTGCGCTGCTATTATCTGTAATCGCTTGTACTTTTGATACTCATGAAACTGAAGCAGATATCTGCATTGGTGATTATACAATAACTACTGAATCTGAATTAAATAACATCAGCAAATGTCACGTACTAGCGGGAAAGCTTGTAATTAAAGATACATCTTTGACAAACCTGGACGGTCTGAGTAATATCTCGGTTGTTGGGGGGCTTTTAATCTATAAAAATGCAGCCCTCACGAACCTTGACGGATTGAACAATATAAAATCGGTCAAAGTGGATTTGGCAATATTATACAATGATGCCCTGCAAAATCTTCAAGGATTGAGCAACATCATGTCGGTTGGCGGATATCTGATAATCACTAACAATGCAGCCCTGGAAAACCTTGATGGTCTGAGCAATATCACATCGGTCGGAGGGGATCTGGACATAATTTACAATGATAATGATGCCCTGACAAATCTTGACGCTCTGAGCAAGATCACATTAGTCAAGGGGGATCTGCTAATCGCTTCCAATCAAGCCCTGACAAACCTAGACGGATTGAAAAATCTCAATACAATAGAAGGAGCGGATAAATATAGTAATAAGTATTATATATATATCGACCAGAATGACGCATTATCAAATACTGAAGAAAAAGCTTTCATAGACAGGTTTAAATTAAGATCAGAACTCGATGGTACTTCATATTATTAAAATCTCATTTTCCGATTAAAATCAATCAGGGCCTGCTGTGGGGGCCGAAGTCTAGTCCCGCGCTGGAATCTCTCAAGATCAAAGTTTCCAGGTCTGGGGAATGCTTTATAATACCATCCGCCGCGGCATTCCGTTGTTAAATGAAACATATCGCTCAATACCTGTGTGACGCACTTGGCCGTTTCTTCACTCCCTATCAGGAAACTCCCTATGTCCCGCACGGGCAGAATATAATCACAAAAATTTTCCGTATTCCTTTTCATATTTCTCTTCGTATCGCATACTGAAATCGTGAAAATGATTCCGAAATATTTTTGTTATAATATTCTGCCCGTGCGGGACATGAGGCATTTTTTGATTTTGATGTGCAAGGAAAGCCTATTACTACTCCTGCAGGTTTGACGCCTACTTTTGATGCGGAGGATTGAGATCGTCGAAAGTCAGCTCGGCGCCTTTTGCAAGGCGTTTGAAATTCGGCAAAAGTGCGATGGCGATCATGCATGTACTTAATGAGCTGTAGATCACATACCACCATGAATGATCTAATCCGATGATATTCCGTATAAGAAAAATAGTGAAAATAAAAATAGCCGAAGTTGCCGAGGTAACTGATGCATAGCGCGTAATGAGATAGAGTGGAATGAGAATCGGTATGATGCATATAATCCATGGAAAGATAGTGATTGCAACTGCTCCATTTGTTGTTGCGCCTGCCCCGCCCTTGAAACCGATGAATACCGACCAGTTGTGTCCGAGGACTGCCATGGTACCCGCTGCTGCAGCAATGCCTGGAGAATTTCCGAGGAGAGCCCTGGTCAGAATTACGGCGAGTGAACCTTTTGCGGCATCGGAGAATATGGTTAATAGCGCAATCTTCGTGCCCCCCGCCCGAAGGGTGTTTGTCGTACTGGTCTTTCCGCTTCCGACGGTACGAATATCGATACCCAGAAATATGCGGGAATAGATATAACCGAAGGGAATCGCCCCGAGGAAATAACCGATTGCCGCTGCAGTTATTATTGATATCGTTTCCATCACTACCTCATACTGTTTATTGTAATGTATTCCCCGCAGAATGTGATGCAGAAGCAAGCTCTCTGACGTGAGACAGAAATTCACGAAGTCCCGTATGCAGGTCAACACGACAACGAAAACCAAGCTCCCTCTCAATTTTATCAACGTTTAACACCCTGCTCATCCCAAGTCTGTATATATGCTCAACCGGAATAACAGATTTCTTCTCTATTCGTTTCATTACATTAATAGCTTTCACCAGCAGGAGAGCGACAGTGAACGGAATTGTCTTATAGTTGTTAGAGGCTGAAGCATCAAGGAAAAAATCCATGAACTCTCGCTGTGTGATTAATTCATGATGGCTGACATTATAGATGCCATGCGCTTTGTGTTTCAGCGCCGAAAGTACCGCATCTGCAACATCAGCCACATGAACAATCGGTATATAGTTTGAGCCTTTTCCAATGAGCAGCGGATACGTGAGATTGAGCTTCCGGTAGAGAGAGACGTATTTCCCTTCATATCCCGTGCCATACATCCCGCATGGCCGCAGAATACAGTATTTCTCTTTAAACTGCTTCACAAATGTTTCAGCATGGTACTTGCTCCTTGAATAAGGGGAATCGGAGCGTAGCGGCGTATCCTCAGCCAATCTGATGTTGTTGTATTTGCCATAGACACTCGACGAGCTGATGAGTATGAACAGGGGCACCTCCGCATCCTCACATGCTTCGACCATGAGCCGGGTCGATTCCGCATTGATAGTGTAGAGCTCATCATAGCTTTTCAGCGGGTCAATATCGCCTGCTGCGTGGATCAGGGCGGAACATCCCTGAAGACAGCTCCTGTCGAAAGTGTTAAAGTTGCCGATGACGGTTCTACAGCCTGGAATATACTTATTCCTGCTGAGAGCAACGACATCGCAGCCTTCATGATGCAGTCTTTTGATAATATGCGTCCCTAATACTCCGGTACCGCCGGTGATGAATATTTTTGACATATTTATATTTATATATTATAAGTAAACTGTATAAATAAACTAATTATGATTGACATCAGCCATACATCAACCATAAAATCTTTTCAAATGAAAAATCAGGCAGTTTTTTTTGATCTCGATAGAACAATCATTAGAACAACCATTGAAAAATCATTTAGCTGGTATCTCTACACTCATAGGAAAATACCGATCTGGACCATTATTCCAGGTATTATTTTTTCCCTGCGGCATGCATTTGGTTTGTTTCAGGACCACACCGCATCAAAACGTAGACTTGTTCGGTCGATGGTTCGTGGTCAGAATGTTGCGGAAATCACCGGCATGTACCGGTCATTTTTTCGGGACCACATAATTCCGGAGAT
>JBFZEZ010000425.1:0-6163 GCA_041306585.1 Spirochaetota bacterium
CTCACTCGTCCAGGCGACCACGGAAACATTCGGCACATGCGGGGATATGGAAAAAGTTGACTTCCAGGGAAAAACTGATCCTATCATCCTGCGCGAATCCCTGCTTGGTATGGGCTTCGATGAAGCAGAGATCGACGCAAAAACAGAGATCCTCAAGGAGCGCTATTTCAGCTATCTTGAGCGCGAGGTCTATGCGCGGAACCCAATACAGCTTCCGGGCACATCAGAAATCCTCGCATCCCTGAAAAAAAGAAAAGATGTTATTCTCGGTCTCCTTACCGGGAACTTCCTTGAAAGCGCCCGCATAAAGCTCGAAAGGTTTGACCTGTTTAAATTTTTCGAAATGGGGGCTTACGGCGACGATGCCCCGACACGCAATGGCCTGCCGGCGGTAGCCCAACAACGAATCAGGGAGGCACACGGAATGGATATCCCGTTCCGCGACATTGTGATTATCGGTGACACGGTCCATGATATTGCGTGCGCGCAATCCGTCGGGGCAATCTCCGTGGCAGTGGGGACAGGATGGACAGCAAAAGAGGTTTTACTGATGCATTGTCCTGATATCTTCTTTGAAAGCCTGGCGGACACCGATACAGTAATCCAGTCGATGCTGGCCCCGCAATGAGGACGATTGCTAATTTTTAAAAAACTTGGTTATATTTTCAAGGTCTTCAGCCTGGCCCGACAGACTCTCTGAGTTTGCGGCAAGTTCCTCAGTTGAGGCGGCGTTCCGCTGGGTAATATCGTTCATCATGGAGATCGCATTTACAATCTCTTCAGAAGAGATTTTCTGTTCTTCAGTCGCGTGTTTGATCTCCTCTGATTTGACCCTTACTGCCTGCATCTCTTCATTGACCATATCGTTTGCAATTGTCTGTTTATCCATATATGAATAGATGTTATCCATCATGGAGACAATTCGGTCGAAGCCGACTATAATGCTCGTCAATGTATCAACAGTTTCACCCACGCTTGAAAAACCTTTCTTGATCTCATTATCGTTTATTTTGACAAGGGAATCAATATCCTTGACGCTTTTAGCGGTCTGGTCGGCCAATTTTGATATTTCGTCAGCGACGACGGCAAAACCCCGTCCGGTGTCGCCTGCACGGGCGGCCTCAATGGCTGCATTCAGCGACAGCAGGTTTATCTGTTCCGATATATCGTCGATGATATTGATGATCTTCATCATCTCCCCTGAGCTCAGGCTGATCTTGTTCATGCTTTCACGCATGAAGTTGAGGTTAGCTTCCCCTTCTTTGGCCTTGCTCGTGAAGTCCGATGCGCTGATCTGCGTCTTCCGCACCTCCTGCTCCATCTCCTTGACAATCGATGCAAGCTCACCCACGCGATGAATCATAACCAAGAGGCTCTTGTATTGATCATTGGTCCCGTCCCAGACGCTGTCGAATCCGGCGGAAATCGCTTCAACCGTTGCCATGATCTCCTCCGCGGAGGATGCCTGGTGCGTTGCGTTTTCCGCGAAATCGACTGTTGTTTTCGTCATCTCATCCGAGGAGGTATACAGTATATCCACCATCCGTTTTGTCTGGCTGATTATGGCGCCGAGCTTAATCATGAACATATTGAACCATGCGCCAAGTTCATTTATCTCATTGTTCATCACCTTCTTGTAAATACGGCACTGCATGCATGACGGCAGAACTGATTCTTCAATGAGCCGGCATCGGGCATCATTGCCGAAAACCCGGGCCAGGGTGCCGATTTCAAAAAAACAGAGTCCCCGTGAAGTATCATAATCAGAATACCCACCTCCGGTATGTTCCTTTATTTTATTGTTACTGATATCCGGAAGGGGATAGCGGATCGATAATTCCCCGGATACACCCTTTGAAAAAGAATTAACAAAACTCCGTATGTTCTTTTCAATACTGCGTGAAATAAGAAACGCAATCCCCCCTGAAATAAACAGAAAAAAAAGCGCAACAATACTATAGATGATCAGTGTACTCGTCACTGGGGCATACGCCTCGTCCTGGTCTATCTCGATGAGAAATATCCATTCGAGATAACTGAACCATTTCCATATTCCGATCACGCCGGTGCCTTCATGCCCCGTATATAAGTCATAGCCCGCATGCTTTGTCTCAAAGCATTGAGCGACACTTTTTACGAACCCCCCGGTGGTCGGGTCAACAAGCATGTAACCGCGGTCATCAAGAAGGGAATTGCTCAATGCATAGTCGGTAAACTTCCCCGTATTATGCGCCATCGCGAAATTCCCTGATGAACACACAACCCTGCCATACCCGTCTATAATATACGCGTTACCGCCTTTCCCGAGATTGAGCATCTTCAGTGAATCGTCAAGAATATTCATATTAAAAAAAATCACGAGGGACCCGACCTGCGGTCCCTTCTCCTTGTCATCGCGGTAGACCGGATAACTCATGGGCAGGATATACTTGCTGACAGCGTCATCTTTCACAATAGTTGCCCTGCTGAAATGGATATCGCCGACACCCTTGATTTCATTGTACAGCGAAGTCCCGGCCATCGTCCCTTTTCGGCCGTCGGTTGAATAAATAATTTTACCGCTTTTGTCGAGGATCATAATTGCGTGGTATTCGCCGCTCTCACGCATCAGTGACGCGCAATACCGGATGAGATTGTCCGTGCCGTCCATGCCGCGATTCGCTTCAACGCGGACGATTTCCCTCCCGGAAATCGTTTCAAGCCTTTCAACATTTTTTTCGATGATATGTTCGATAAATTCAAACTGTTTTACGGTTATCTGCTGGTAACTTCGGATAACAAGGGCCATGATGCGTGACCTGGTAAACACAATAGTCACAAGGAAGAAGGCAAGCAGAATGACAAGGCACAACCCCAGAAGGGAATATTTTACCTGGCCGGCAATACTCGTGTCCAGCCGTATACCCATAAACCGGCCGATTACCGCGTTGAAGACCTTTTTGATATTCACATCAACCTTCCAAAATTCATCCTTGTTACTGGACATGGCATTTCCCGCACACCTTTGGACCGGATGTCTTCCTATGGCAATCAAGGCATTGTTGATGAAAAGCTTCTTTTAAATTAATGACTTTCCCCTGGTCTTTATTAGTATGACAGACTGAGCATTTCTCATTTTTGACCGTGTGATGGCAGTCAATACATTCCGTATCATAGAGTTCGACATGGGCTTTATGGTTAAAATGAATCGCCGGTTTACGGTGACCGGTCTTCGGAAGTATGACGCTGTCTTTTACTGCGATCTCCCCTGCTCCCTCGTGGCATGCGGTACAGTGTATCGGCCCCCTCTTTTCTCTCTTATGGCAATCCTTGCAAAACGCATGCATGATCCGCATTTTTGCAACGCCATCATGACATTCCCTGCATTTCCGGTATTTCATCTTATCGGCGCCGGTCTTTTTTTCAGGGGCTTCTTTATGATGACACACGTCACACCGGACATTCTCTCTCTCATGGACACTGTGGTAATCTTTTTTATAAACGGATTTTGACGCGTATTTTTTCTGTAGATCCTCATTCATGACAGCTGATTTCTTCTCTTTATGGCAATCACTGCAATGTTTGGGCCCTTCGGATTTTGCCTGATGACATTTCCCGCAAAAATCATGAAATAGGGTTGATCCTGACATTCCCTTATGGCAATAGACGCATCTTTTTAATCGTGCTTCGTTGCCTTTGCGATGATGACAGACAACGCATTGGACCGATGCTTTTTCATGCGTCTGGTGGGGGATAATAACCGAAGGCATGCTGTTGGTTGACTTTTTGATTCCTTTTTGCAAATCGGACTGAGTTATATAAGCATTGACACTTTCGGATGTCACATGATCGGTCGTGCTATACGACCGGGAACATGACAGGAGGGTACAGCATATCATACAGATAATCAGTAAAAAAACTTTTGCCGTTGCGGTTCTCATTTATTTTCAGGTACAGCCTTTTTTCACATTATACAAATCAATGCCTGATTTTATTTCAGTTTCAATGAAAAGTCAAGATTAATTTTCTATTACTACTATCGCTTTTTTAATCGCTTGACATACGCAGCCGCCTCGATACCGGCCACGCATCCCTCTCCGATTGATTTTGCAAGCTGCCATGGGGGCCCGCAAATATCACCTGCCGCGTATATGCCGGGAAGATTTGTTTCCTGCTTTTTATTCACAGCGATATGCTTAAATTCATCATCGAGCCCTATCCCGAGCATGCCGGCCAATTCAAGCGCGCCCTTGGCGCCAAGCTCAATAAACACCCCATTGACATGCACGACCTCGCCATTATGCAAAGAGACCTTATCGACCATGCTGGTACCGAAGATCTCCTTCACCCTGCACATCTCATGTATCCTGACTGGACTCTGTCTCAAGACATGTTCGAGCTCCCCCACAACATCAATCTTTTCGGCAATCAAATGGACCTCTGATGCATATGAAAGCAAGGTCATACTTCCGGAAACCGCTGCGCTCCCGTTCCCTATTACCGCGACCGGTTTATTTTTGAAAAAGTTCGCATCGCATTCTATGCAATAACTCACCCCTGCCCCCTTGAATGCGCTCTCCCCGGGGACATTCAGTTTGTTCCTCGATATGCCGAGGGTGAGAATAATCGAATGACACGCGTACTGCTTGCCGCTTTCAGTTTTTATGCTGAACTCCCCTGCCTTCTCAATTATTTCCATGCAGTCTTCCTGGTTGAAAACAGCGCCGAATTTTTTTGCCTGATCTATTCCCTGAGCAAGGAGTTCATCCCCTGATACAAAAGGCATGCAGCAGTAATTCTCAATATGCGCCTTATACAGGCTGCTTCTTTCAGGCCTGCCGAGAACCATGACCGAAACTTTAGAACGTGCTGCATGAATAGCAGCCTGAAGACCAGCCGGTCCGGTACCCAGAATGATAATATCATATCTCAATTGTTCCATTTTCGGCCTCCATACCTGAAATAAAATGCCTGCACTTGATTGTAAGAATATCACATTACAGCATGTGTCTACAATCAAAAATATACAGAAATATAAAAAATTTTCATATGAAATCCCCGATGTCATTCACCTACCCGCCTGCGCGAGTATAAACTACAGCGGGGATCCTTCTCACCAGACGCACATTAAGGATTCCCGTCTTCACGGTAATGACATGGATAGTTACCCATCAACATGACCTGTTTCTTTTCTACACGAATATCATATTAAATATCTTGACAATTAGCGCAAATTTACCTAATAATTGCAATCCGTAAGGGTTCAGAATGTAGGGACATTATCTGCATAACACTTGAATAAAAAAAGATGAAAAAACAATGAAAAAAATTATCGTAACTTTTTCGCTTACCTGTATAACCATATTAATTGCTGCACGTGCATTCGCCGGATATTTTGAATCGGGCCAGAAATATTATATGTATAAAAAATACGAAAAGGCCCGGGAGATGTTCCTCAAGTCAGTTGAAGGGAATGAAAAATTCGGCGATGCATATTATTTTCTCGGCGAAATTGAAAAAATCCTTCAAAACTATAAAGAAGCCGAGGGATATTACAAAACTGCAACAGAAAATCCGACAACAGCCAAGTATCTCAAAAACGCATTCTGGAACCTCCTCGTTTTTGCCGAAGACCGCGGTGATTACAATGAAGTCATCAGAATATGCAAGCTGATGTGGGTCCGTACCCACGACGGCAGCGCAAAACAGAAAATCGAGTCCCTCATCAACAAATATCTCTGGACCGACAACAAGGAAGCAATCGATAAATACAAGGAAGGCGCCAGGCTAAAACAGGACGGCAAAGCGTCCGATGCATATGTCCTTTTCAGAGAAGCCATTTCTTTAGACTCATATTTTCTTGCCCCAAAATTTGAACTCGGCATTGCAGCATACAAAAAAGGGAACCTGGACGATGCAGTACGTTACCTCGACGAAATCGGCGAAAAAATCCAGTTCTATGCAGAGGCCCATATCATTCTTGGCGATATATATTATCAGAAGGGGCACTTCGCGAAGGCGGTCGACCATTTCAACAGGGCCTTCGAGTTCGGATTTATTGACAATGACACCGAATACGTTCTTCTTGTAAAACGGGGGACATCCCTGTATAACCTCGGGGAATATGAACCCGCATTAACAGATTCTGAAAAAGCATCAAAGCTCAATCCCCGGTCGCTCGATC
>JBFZEZ010000426.1:0-5070 GCA_041306585.1 Spirochaetota bacterium
ACCTTTGAAATATATCCAATTTCATCATCAAAAGCAATAGGGATCTTGGTATAATCATTTCTGGTAATCCGCTGCGCCGCGCCTATGAGGTCCCGATACGGTTCGATAATGCTCTTGATGAAATAGAGCGACAATACTATAGCGATAGCAGCGCTTATCAGTGTCACCAGGAGAAAATAAAGATATATTTTTTTCATTATGTAGCTGTATTTTTCTTCAAGCAACCCGACATAAAGAATCCCGATGACCTTGTTCTGAATATTGAAGATGGGTGCATACGCTGAATAGTACCAATTATTAACGACAAAGGCCTTAGCAAGCCACATTTCCCTTTTAAAAAAGATTTGATTATAAACCTCTTCCGAAACCTGTGTGCCGATTGCCCGTGTATTATCTTTATTCCTTACATTTGTCGAAATACGAACATCGTCGAGAAAAATCGTCGATGTGCCGACATCCCATCCGTTGATTTTTTCATCCTTGAAAACAAGCTGCTGGATCCGGTCAACAATATCGTAATTATGGTTAATCAGACGAGCTCCATATATGACCCCAATAAATCTATCCTGGTAATATATTGGAGAGGCCGCCTTAAGTACCAACCCCCGTTCCTCATAGAGTTTATTATCTTTGCGTGCATGCGGGGTTTTAACTACTGTGGTAAATGCCTGGTCGGCTAAGTCATTTCCTTCCTTCTTGAAATATTCCCTTTGCATGACATCAGAACCGAAACAGGGCTTCCTCTTCTCCAATACGAAATTTACAAGAATATCCTTATCGACACTGTCCCCGAAAACCTCGGGGTTTCGAGCTCGTACTATAATATTACCTTGCGTATCGGTAATATTTAATATATCGAGTGATAACTCATTTCTGACTTCCTGCAACTTCCGGATAAGGATCATCCGGTTATTTGATACAATGGCTTCCTGAACATATGTCAAGGAAGCCAGATGATCCATGAATATATGTATGACATTAATTTTATTGCTATAAACATACTGAGCAGAATTCAGATAGCTCTTAATTTCGCTATATGCCTGATTGATGATACCATCAATGATAATAAAATAGCCTATTAAGATTGAAGATACACCCGTGAAGATTACCACAAATAGAAAACTGGAAATGAGTTTAAATCGTATACTTATACGCAATTTCATTTAATTACCCGCATGAAATACTGATAATTTTCAGATTCTTTCCTTGTGTTAAACATCTCCAACCATACATTATAAACCGGTCTGATATAAAGAATCGGTAATCTGCTTTGGCTGATACCCTGGACCGGATCCTCACGCAAATTTTTTAATCTTTTCAATCAATTCATTGACCTTGACCGGTTTTGTCAGGAAATCGTTTATGCTGGGCAGAAAGCTCTGGCTTTCATTCAGAGAGAACCTCGAATTGGTCACCTGATCTATAGCTGTCAGCATAATAATCGGGATATTCTTCTGGTCCCTGTATTTCGAAGTCGGCATCGTGCTCCGGATCTGGTAGACGACTTCAAAACCGGCAGTGTCAGTTTCCATCATGACGTCAAGGATAACAAGATCGGGTTTTTCAGCGCTCAGCTTTTTCAGGCCTTCAACTCCGCTGTATGCGGTAACCACGTCGTAGCCGTTCTGCTTCAAAACGCTGACAAGGCTTTCCACGAGGTCTTTATCATCATCGACAAGTAATATCTTTTTTGCCATAACCTTCTCCAAATCTCAGTAGTGAGGGGTCATTGTCCGGGGCACAGACCCCTTTGACCCCATGCTGAAAAAAATTAAATTCAATTAGAATAAACATCAGTCTAAAAGTTTGTAAATCACATTACGATCTTCCCATGCCTTGTTCATTTTGTACATATCGACTGGGAATTCCATCTGCTTCATTTCTACCGGGGCGACCTTTTTGTCAACAAGACCCAATGCCAGGGCAACGCCGTAAATAATAGCTTCAGGCCGCGGGGGGCATCCTGGAATATAATAATTGACCGGAACAACTTTGTCGGCTCCGCCTGTGACATTATATGTATCAAACCAGCATCCCCCCCCAGTTGCGCATGAGCCGATTGCGAAAACAAGCTTTGGCGAGGGCATTGCCTCAAATGCTTTCTTCACCAGCGGCAGGGTCGGCCTTGTTACAGCGCCCGAGATCAGCATTACATCCGCATGCCGGGGTGATGCCACCAGTTTGATGCCGAAGCGCTCGACATCGTAGAACGGCGTGAGCACGTTCAGTATCTCAATATCACAGCCGTTGCAGGCGCCCGAATTGCAATGGTAGAGCCACAACGAACGGGGAAACGCTTTCTGTGCTAATTTCTTTAACATGATCATTCTCCTACTTTCTTTGGTCTTGAAAAGGACTCTGTCTTCTGATATGTTTTCATATCGAAATGCTCGGTAATGACCGGGATCAGAGCCCGTGCTTCAAGATTGTCATACTTAAACCCTTTCAATTCCATCTTATCGATAAGGTTCTTGGTCTCCATATCGAAGCATCGCCCGCATCTTTGACAGGTGAGCATGAAAAGCTCGAGTCTTTCAGTGATGTCTTCCTTGCTGTCTGTCGCGAGTTCAAACTGGGTGGTGGTGGTAATCGCCTTTTCCGGGCAAACATCCGCGCATCTCCCGCAGTAGGTGCAGCGGGACCCTTCGTACAGCATGATCCTCACTTCCTGGCATACGTCGCGTATAAGTATGCACCGTGCCGAACAATGATCGGCGCATCCGCCGCACCCCACACACTTGTGATGGTCCCAGTGGGGCGCGCCGCGAAACGTATCAGGCGCTGGATGGGGTGAGAACGGATAAGGGAGTGTAACAGTCCCCTTTGTTAACACATATATTGCTTGTTTAATTTTACTTGTCAACCACACGGCTTTTCTCCTTTTCTTAGTAAATTTATATGCCGAACGTCGACATACCTACGGCGCACAGGGAAAGTACAATCAGCACCGCGTAGTACCTCATTGCCTGGTCAATCCTGAGCCTGGGGTTCGTTGAACCGAGCAGGGCTATAATGACGAACACGACGCTCGTACAGGCCAGCTGTATCAATATATCGACTGGATAGTAACCGCTTTTCATTACCGGTATGAAAACCATGACGAATACTGTCGCATAAAACATCTGTTTTAGAATGAGATAATATTTGAACAGTGCCAGGTTCGGGCCGCTGTATTCGATGAACGGACCTTCGAGGATCTCGACTTCAGCCTCCGCAATGTCGAACGGCTGACGGCCGACGAATGCCTGAAGAGCCATGAGATACACCAGAACCATAAGCCCAGCGGACCAGGTATACCCGTTTTGTAAAATGGCGGTAATGGTTACATTCACGCCAAGACTCTGTACCTTGAGCGCCCCCATAATAAAGGTAATCGCCAAAACAGGTTCCACCATCATCATGGTGATCATTTCCCGGCTTGCCCCCAGGCCTGCATAGACATTTCGGCTCGACAAGGCGCCGAGAAGGACAGCCACCCCGCCCAGGGTCAGCAGATAAATAACAGTTATTATATCTGCATATTCAGTAAGGGCGTTTACGTAATTCCCCACAGGGAGAAACGCTATGGCTGAAAGGATCGAAGCCAGCGCCAGCATAGGCGCAATTGTGAATCCCCAGTTCCCCTTTGTCAGGTTCTCTTTGCCGAGGAGCTTCAGGATGTCATAATACGGCTGTGTAACCGGGGGCCCCTGCCTGGACTGGATCTTCGCCGTAATCTTCCGGACACACCCTTCAAAGAGGGGTGCGAAAGCCAGAAAAACTAAAATATTGATGAAAATCGCTGCTATATCCATAGTGTACCTTCACTTATCTACTCTTGCGAGATATTTCTTCTAGTTGCATCTTGGTCATCACTTTCTTCTCTCCAGACCTTACATTGACGATCGTCATGCGGTCTGTACAGGAAAAACACGGGTCGATGCTGCCAATGATAATCGGAAGATCCGCGAACTCATTGTTGAGCAGCATCATCGGCACGCCCTGGAGGTTCGGATATGTAGGGGCGCGGACACGCCACCTTTCAGGCCTGTTCTCCTCGCCGGTAATAATATAATGCACAGCCTCACCCCTCGGCGCCTCAACTGCTGAAATCGCGTGCTGCATCGGTTTGATCGGCTCAAGCACTTCAGTAAGAAGCGGTCCATCAGTCGGCATTTTATCAAGGGCCTGCCGGATGATCTTGATCGCCTCGAGGAGTTCAAGCACCCTCACCAGTACTGTCCCCCAGACATCCATAGTGTCAACAACCGGAACGCTGAATTCCATCTCATCGTATGCCGCATAAGGATGGTCTCTGCGGGTATCGATATTGACGCCGCGTGCGCGTGCAACCGGTCCCACCAGGCTCCACTTGATGGTTTCTTCTTTTGTGATGGTGCCGACCCCCTTGGTCCGCTTATGGATTGCAGTGTCGCCGACGATAGCTTTATAAACCTGGTGCGTTTCTTTTTCAACGTTATTAAGGAGACCGCGCAGTTCATCTGCATGGCTCGGCGTAATGTCCCTGCGGACCCCTCCGATAACGATCATGCCATAGGTTTTCCTGTTTCCGGTCAGTTTTTCGCAAAACCACATAACCTGTTCTCGTACGCGCCAAGCCTGCATGAACAGGGTGTCAAACCCGATAAGGTGACCTGCAACCCCAATCCAGAGGAGGTGAGAGTGGACCCTTTCGATTTCAAGCATAATTGTTCTTATATATTCCGCCCTGCGGCTTATCTTGAGTCCGATCGCGAGCTCAACTGCCTGTGAATACGCTGTTGCGTGAACTGAACCGCAGATACCGCAAATCCTCTCAGCGATAAACGGGATCTCGTTGTAGCTGACCTGGGTCTGGCACAGTTTTTCAATTCCGCGGTGGGTCATGAATCCGCGATAGTCGCAGCCTTTTATTGTTTCACCGTCAACATACACGGCAAAGTGGCACGGTTCGTGAAGCGTCGGATGAAACGGGCCGACAGGGATCGTTGTGCATCCTTCAGGGGCCTCGTCAAGTTGGTATGCAACATCTTCAGCTGCCGGAGGCATCAGGTTCCATGGGACTTCTTTTCTGAGGGGATATATTCCTGC
>JBFZEZ010000427.1:0-3414 GCA_041306585.1 Spirochaetota bacterium
GTCGGACTGTATCCAGAAGATTGCCCGTTCGATGACAACCGTCATCGCGATTATGGAACATGCCAGGAGCGGATACATGACCGGCCCGCCTTTTTGAAATAAATCCAGCATAATAACCTCATATATGTTTTAAATTCCTGTCACTCCCGTAAAAACGGGAGTCCATAATTAGGTAAAAAGACTGGATCCCCGCTTCCGCGGGAATGACGAAAAAGAGAAAACGAATCTAGAATTCGAACTGTATTCCCGCAAAAAAGTTTCTTTCCGGAGCGGGATAAAAGTTCCTTTTCGTCAGGAAAGTATCCATCACGCCGTATTCAGAGTATTTTTGTCCGGTCAGATTATTGACCCCGACAAATGCGTTTAACATCTTGTATTTATACGCAAGTTTTGTATCAATAGTATAATAGGAATCGAGTTTATCGAAGTTGTTGGCCTGATCGCTTATTACATGGCTCGATCCTGTATAGTTATAGTCCGCCGACAGAGTAAGCCCGGGCGTCGCCAGGTCGTTGATCCTGAACCCGAAATTTCCCTTGTAGCGCGGCACCGCAGGAATATCATTTCCCTTGTAAGGAGCTTTTTCAAATTCAGCATCTTCATAGGTAAAATTTCCGAAAATGGTCAGTTTGTCAAACAGTTTCGCCCTGCATCCGATTTCAATACCCTCATGAAGGGTTTCAGGATGATTTTCATTCCCGAATGTCGAAGGGTTGTAGAAAAGCTCGTTTTTGATTTCAGCCCTGAAAAAGGTTATGCTGCCTGAAATATTATCAGTAAAGTAATGCCTGACTCCTGTTTCATAATGTTTCCCTGTCTGGGGCTTTAGATTTACGTTTGCCTTGTAAGAAAATGTACCCCAGTCAATGTAAACCAGTTCATCGGTCAGCGGGAATCTGAAACTCCGGTTCGCTCTTAAAAAGACAGAAGATTTTTTTGAATATATGTATGTCAATCCGGCGTTGTAAGCGTTGTTCGAATCGGACATTTCCTCGTCAAGAGGAGCAAGAAAACCGGTCAAATCAACCTGCGCAAGGTTATACCTGACTTTTTCATGACGTGCGCCAAGAGAAATTATTAAATTTTCCTTCAGGGCATATTCATCATTGAAATATAATCCGATTGAATCCCGTGTGATATTGGAATAACCAGTCTGAGTCGAAATCGGTATAAAAAAGCTCCCGTAAGAATCGATATCCTGCTCGGACCAGTATAAATCGACTCCTGTGACGAGCGTATTTTTCCGGTTGAGCGCTTCGGAGTTTAAAACATACTTTGGAGCAAAACCCCACGTTTTAAGATTTGTATCTGTGGCAAACGGACTTATGCTGTCCGGAAAGACCGCATCATTGGAACGGTTCCTGTAGGATACGTCGGCGCTGAGATCGCCGAAACCACCGGACATAAAATCGAATCCGGCCTTTATATAATTATCCGTGCTGCTGCCTTCATCAAAAGGATTGACGGTTGATCTGCGGTTCGCTTTCATCTGGGCTTCGGTAAGCGGACCTGGGAGTCCGAAATCATCCGTGTGATAAGATCCGCTTAAGTTAAAGCTCAGACTGTCGCTTGCATCAAAAACGATTTTTCCACCGATATCCCTTGCTTCATACCTGTTGTTGTCCCTGTATCCGTCCGTTTTGTTGTAACTCGCGTTGATCGATGCCGCCATTTTGTCGTGGCCGCCGCCCACCGATGCTTCGAATCTGCTGCGGCCGTAACTCCCGAAACCCACACCCGTTTTTGCCGTGAATTTTTCAGATGGTGTCTTCGTAATTATGTTTATGACACCGCCTACGGCATTGTCGCCGTAGAGAACGGTTCCAGTCCCTCGGATGATTTCAATCCTCTCCACCTGATCGATCGGAATCTGAGACCAGTCAACACCGCTTAAATCGATTGAATTCACCTTCCGGCCGTCAACAAGCACAAGAGTATTATACGGCCCGGTTTCGCCGTAACCGCGAAGATCCACCTGCGCGTTTTTCCCGTTGCCCATGAGATTCCGCACAACAATACCCTCGGCTGAACTCAAAAGATCCGGAATAGATCCGGCATTTGAATTTTTAATATCTTGGCCGCTAATGACCGATACTGCCGCCGGGACTTTCTCTATTCCTCTTGCGGTCCGTGTAGCAGTGACGACAACCTCCGGCATGACGACCGCTTCTTTTGACTCTTTCTTTTCTGTTTCGGCTGAAGAGATACCTGCAAAGATCAGAGGAACAAGAATAAAAACGAACTTAAAACTTTTAAGCATGATACTTTCTCCTTTCCCAAATTAAAAAAATTAATCTGAGTCCGGGCATAAAAAAACCCGGACCGAAATGAATCGATCCGGGGATTTCCCTTTTTATCCTCTGATCTGACATAATACCCCGGTCCTCGGAGGGCATTATCAAGATCTTTGCATAAAACGCAAAAACCTTTATTCTTTTCCAGGCAGGTCTTCTGACTTACGGATCATCCTAATTGCCGCACCTTCCCGGATAGTTAAAACAGCCAGTGGTTTAATGCGGTTTTCGTCCCCGATTACAGCGGCGGGCCCGTCCCCGATTTTAACGGGGTTCCCTGATTCATACACCTGAATAGCAATACGATTATATATTTTCAGACTCCAAGTCAATAAATTTTGTTGAAAAGGGTTCAGGGAGTCAAGGATTCGAGGATTCGATAGTTAGGGGGCGGACCGCTATGCCCGTGAAAGGAAATTTTCCAATACAAATATTTTCCTTCTGCGAAAAAAAGCCGGACTTTCCACGATCGATATTGCTTTCAGATTATCATATCCGGAAACAAACCAGGGCTCTTTACATGGAGGAACTTCCCATACCCATTTCGGTGTTTCAATCCCCAGTTCATCACATAAATATTCTATTGTTGATGCCAGTAATGAATCGATATTTTCATTGCTCAGAGAGAAAGGATTCTCAACTAAACTTTGATCTCGTGTACTACGGAAATCATCTACAAATTCCATAAAAGGTATCCGCCAGTTTTCCCCGCTTTTTAAAATAGCCGATTTAGTTTCCTGAATTGTTCTGTATTTCATCGAATAGTTCCTCAAGAAAAAATTGGGTCGCGGGTTTGATAACTCGACGAGGATAATATTTATCAATTATTTTTGAATATATCTTCAATGTTGTAGATTTTTAGTAATTCCATATCACTTCAGCTTTTCACACGAATCATAAATCTATTCTTTTACCTCTATAAGTCTTCCAGGCACAGGAGTTACGCGCGGGAATCCGCCGAGAGGGCTTTCATCGACCAGCAGCGTGCATCCGTAAGCGGCTTCGAGAGTCTGAAACATCAGCACTTCATCGGGTTTTCCTATGCTTACGATCCGGCCGTCCCTCAAAAGAAGCAGAGTCCTTCCGTACATAGCGGCAAGATTTACATCATGCGACACCA
>JBFZEZ010000428.1:0-3957 GCA_041306585.1 Spirochaetota bacterium
CATCTCAGTTATGAAGCCCCCGCCACCCCCACCGAGGGGGGGCTTGTCAGATACAATTTTTGAAATTTTATTTCCTGGTAAAAGATTTTATTGACAGGGACAAAAAAGCATAGTAAGATACTGTTATTCAATTGTGTTGATGTTAATTTCAGGGAGGAGTGCACATGTATAATAAAATATTCCTAATTTTACTCACTCTTTGTTTTATAATTCCTGCTTATACCCAGGAACAATCAAAGGACAAGCCGCAGGAACAAAAAAAAGAGGAACCCAAAAAAGAAGAATCAAAAGAACAGCCCAAAAAAGCCGAAGGACCCCAGGATGAAAAGTTAAACCAACAGGATATAAAGGTATATACTGAATTCATTCTGGAGGATTTTGAACAAACTCAATATACTGACCAGAATCTTTCATACCCAAAGATAAAAAACCAGGAGGCAGGGGCATCTATTAAAGACCAGTACCCTGCACCAACGGCCAATTCAAAAAAATATCTCGGGGTAAAATTTTTTGGGAAGAGCGGAGACGTAATCAAAATTAAACCTGCAAAGGATTTGATAATTGAAAAGTACTGCAAAGAGATAAGCATGTGGGTGTATGGCAAACGTTTTTCAGGGGAACTCTCCTTTATCCTGCAGGATTCATCACAGCGCGTGCACAGGCTTATCCTTGGTAAACTCGATTTCCTGGAATGGAGAAAAATGAAGATAAAATTATCCGGAGTGATAAATCAGGAGCAGGAACTTTTAAACCAGAAACAGATTATGAAAATAATTGAAATACAATACCGCCCCGGCAATCTTAGCAGGCAACCGATCTGGCAATATTTCTATATTGATGATATCAGCGCTTTAGTACGCGAAAAATACACTGACCGCCAGAGCGACGATTGGTAGAATAAACCGGTTGCAATGTCAGAGAACAGGGGCAGGGTCATCCTTTTAAAATTGGTTGACCCTGTTTTGTTGAGGGGGTATTCCTTTCAAAAAATTACGCTATAAAGAAGAATGAATTTCAATATCACACACACTCATGTGAACATCGCTTACACGAGAGTAATGATATGTTCTTCCCTTGCGCATTTAAAACAGTACCGCATACCTTCTCCCCTGTTTTTAAGCGGAACATAGTAATGAGTCAAACTGTTAATTTCAGCGCCGCATTTTGAACATTTCATATTAATCATCCGTACGGGCACTAAATTGCACACCTCAATCCGGAAATGATCAATATAAGATGTGCCTGCCATTTATTATATCGGCAGATACGTGAGGTACATTAAGCTCGTAGAAACGCAAGATTTTGCGTCTCAGAATGGCATAGATTGTTACCTGTAGGAAAAATACCTCGCACCTAAAAAGTGATTTTTTTAAAAAATTGTGTTTACAGTAAAAAAGAATGGAATAACATCGACGTAAATTTTGTGGAGGATCAAACATGGCTGATAAGGTCCAGGCCAAAAAGAAAATAACGAAAAAGGCTCCCTCAAAAGAGATTAAACAGGGCTCGGCCAAAACGAACGCCAAGCCGACTGGAGCTCACAGCCCCAAGCTCGAGTCCAAAAAGAAAAAGAAAAATACGAACCTCATGAAACTCTGCGTCGAAATGAACAGGATGGTGCTCGATGCAGTTGACCGTGAAGTAATAAAACGCTTCAAAACCATCATCGATACATCAATTGATGACATTACCAAGACAAGTGTAGTATCCCTGATCAAGGACCCCGACCATGTCGAAATAAGTATATTCGACGAAGGTATCCAAGCATACATAAAGCACTATATCTTCATGAGAAAAAGAATCCATCGGGATATGTAATCGTGCTTCAATGAAAATAACAATTAAAACTTTTGCACATTTTAAAGATATCTGCGGTTTTCAGGAAAAAGAACTTACAGTTTCTGACAACATCACCATATCGGACATCCTCAGGGAAATAACAAGGCTTCATCCCGAAATGCACAAACATGCCACATCGGTCCTCTGCGCCATCAACCAGGAATACAAGGACCTCAACTACCGGCTGAACGACGGCGATAAGCTTGCCCTGTTTCCACCCGTAAGCGGAGGATAAATTTCCCCCTAATGAATGAAATAACATTCCAAAAGGATCCGATAACACAAGCGACCATTAACAGCAAAATCGGCACTCACCTTGATGGCGCCATTGTCACCTTCATCGGCAGAGTGAGAAAAAACAGCCGCGGGCGGGAAGTTCTATACCTCGAATATGAAATCTATGAAGAAATGGCGAGAAAGGAACTTCAAAAAATTGAGAAAGAGGCGGTTGACCGGTGGAGTCTGAACACGTGCATAATTATTCATCGCATCGGCAGGGTTGAAATAAGCGAAACGAGCATATTCATAGCTGTATCATCCCCCCACAGAAAAGAATCATTCCTGGCCGCCGAATTTATCATTGACGAAATTAAAAAAAGTGTACCAATTTGGAAAAAAGAATTCTATAATGACGGATCTGAGTGGATTTCTGAAAGGAGTTGACCCCGGATGGACCCGAATGAAAAATTCATCATACTTGTAGGTGATGGAATGGCGGACATCCCCATGAAAGAGCTGGGAAACAGGACACCCCTGGAAACAGCTAACACACCAAATATGGACTGGATCGCATCCCACGGGATAACCGGCCTCACCCGCACGGTCCCTGTCGGCATGCCCCCCGGGAGCGACACCGCAAACCTTTCAATCTTCGGATACAACCCTGCGGAGTGTTATTCGGGCAGGGCCCCGCTTGAGGCGCTGAACATGGGGATCGAACTCGGACCTGATGACGTTGCGTTCAGATGCAATATAGTCACCATAACTGAAGAAGCGATGGCAAGCTTTACTGCGAATCATATCGCGTCAGAGTATTCTGCCATTATAATGAACGAACTCACAAAGAACAACCCATACAAATTTATCGAATTCCACCCGGGGGTCTCATACCGCAACCTTATCATCTGGCGCGGATATCCCCATGCTGAAATTCCTTCGACCATCCCGCCCCACGATATCCAGGATACAATAATTAAAGACCATGTACCGCAGGGGAACGGGTCCGATGTCCTTCTCGATATAATGAACAGAGCCCGCAGGGTTATCACGGGTTCTTCTTTGATACAAGAGGCGGGAAAAAAATTCAAAGGCGAACCTACCGGGATATGGCTATGGGGCGGCGGTAAAAGGCCCTCACTCACACCCCTCCCCGAACGCTGCGGCCTTCACGGGAACACTATTTCGGCAGTCGATCTGATACACGGCATCGGCAGGGCCGCAGGGCTTACCCCTATCAGGGTCCCGGGCGTGACAGGCTACATCGACACTAATTATATAGGGAAGGCTGAAGCCCTGCTTGCTGCCCTCAGTGGATCCAATTTTATTTTTCTCCACGTGGAATCACCCGATGAATCAGGGCATGAGGGGAACCTCGCTCATAAACTCCAGGCCATTGAAGACTTCGATGCGAAGGTGGTCGGTCCTGTCCTTGAAGGATTGAAACAGTACAGCGTCTACACAATACTTGTACTCCCCGACCACCCCACTCCGGTCCACCTTAAAACCCATACCGCGGAACCCGTCCCTTTCTGCATGTATTCGAACTCCCGATGGTCAGCAAACGGCCTGTCGGAAAAAAAAGCGGATTCCTTTAATGAATCCGCAGCCTTGTCAACCGGCCTGTTTGTCGACAAGGCCCACACACTTATAGATGTTATGATACAAAAAAAATTGGTCTAAAAAAAACAGATTTTCAAGCATATGCATGGTGGAGGAGAAATGAAAAGAATTTTCATGTTCGTATTGACAGCCGTCGCTTTCGGCATTCTCGTTTTCCTGATCGTCCGCATCGCTGGAAAAAAAACGATTGAATCAGCCATAGACTAATATGAAGACCAAAATTACGCTGATGCACTCGTTGTGCTGTTCCGTCTTGCCCTAACCGCGGGCTATGATGCA
>JBFZEZ010000429.1:0-3916 GCA_041306585.1 Spirochaetota bacterium
CAGCTATGCTTGATCCCCCTCCGCATAATCTCATTGCAAAATTCGATGCAGCGCTTTTTATTCGAAGTAAAAAGGTCATCGACAATATTGATCTGCCTGTATCCGAGGCTGGCCAGCATCTCGAATTCATCAACCACACGTTGTATATCAAAATAACGGACCCGGCGGCCGATCATGCGGCTCCCGACACAGAAAATGCATTCATAAGGACACCCGCGGGAAGTAACCATGCTGAGGGGGAACCCGAGTGCCTTATACTTGCTCAGCTTGACAAGATGCCGGGCAGGCCAGGGAAGAATATTGATGTCTTCAATAAATTCACGCCGCTCATTATGGACCACATGCCCGTTTTCCCTGTATGATATACCTTTAATTTTTGAATAAGCATCCTTCTGATGCATTGATCCAAGAAATTCAAGAAAAGTAAGTTCCCCTTCTCCCCTGACAATGATGTCGACAAAACTGTGGTCACCAAGAATCGCATCCGCATCAAAAGTCACATGAGGACCGCCCATCGCTGTTATTGTCGTCGGGGCGATCTCTTTGCAATCTTTGAGAATGTTAATCGCCTTTTTAATATTCATGGTAACGCCAGTGGCGCCAATGACGTCAGGTTTGAATTCACCGATAACTCTGGTAATCCTCTCCCTGGAATACGGAGTGATTATATAGTCTTCGATTATAACATCGCATCCATTTTCAAGAAGATATCCGGCAAGGGCCATAAGCCCATACGGTGCAGACGGGGATTCCTCAATTGGATAAGGGGGATTGATAAGTAATACTTTTTGTTTCATAATACGACCTGACATACTTAAAATATAATGAAATCTTCACCGCTGTCTTTCCCGTACCCGCCTCCGCGAGTATAAACTACGGCGGGAATCTATCTTTTATAATGGAGGGCTCACACTAAATTCTGTTCGGTATATATTGCATTAAATGTGTGATTGATGGCCGTTTTTCGTCAAGAAATTTAAAAAAATTTTAAAAGATTACTATACTTCTTGCTTTTTTTCAGCAAAGAATTATTTTTCTATTCAATTTTAAACAAATGTGTTACTTATTAAATCAAATTTAATTGGAGTCCACAATGGAAGAAAAGACATATTTCGGCAAAAGAGAAATCTATGCTGTTATACTACTGGCAATAATCAGTTTTTTCCTCTTCGCCGACCAAAACCTCATGGCGCCGAACCTCACGCAGATCGGCAATGAATTCGGTTTTACTCCCGAAGAGCGGGATGTCAAACTCGGGGGGAATATTTCCCTGATTTTTTGGGTTCTTGGAGGCATAGTTACCCTGGGCATCGGGTATTTTGCAGACCTGATTTCCCGTAAAAAACTTTTCATCTGGGTTATCATCCTCGGCGAGATACCCTGCCTGCTCACGGGTTTCGCTCAAAACTATGAACAGCTCTTTTGGCTCAGGGCCCTTACTGGCATAGCCATCGGGGGTGCGCTGCCGCTCACCTATTCGTTTATCGGCGATTATTTCTCTAATAAAAACAGGTCCGCTGCTGCAGGGTATATCGGCCTGGCACAAGGCCTGGGCATTGCCATGGGGCAACTCCTGGCAGGAGCAGTGGGCCCTACCATGGGGTGGAGAATTCCATTTATCATCGTGGCGATCCCTAACTTTTTTCTAATTTTACTTTTTGCCTCAACCGTGAAGGAGCCTTTGCGCGGTATAGCCGAAGACAGCCTCAAAGAACTCATCGAAAGCGGAAAGGTGTATACTTCGCGCATCAACTGGAAATACTATAAGGACCTTTTCCGCATTAAGACGAACATCCTCGTTTTTTTACAGGGGATACCAGGCACGGTTCCCTGGGGAGTGTTCTTCATTTACCTGAACGATTTTTATTCCCAGGAGAAGGGCTATTCCATCATGGTGGCTACAACAATTGTAATGGCCGTTGGAGGGGGCGCCATCTTCGGTGGATTTATCGGCGGTCTCATCGGCAACCGCGCCTACAACATCAAACCCAAATACCTTCCTCTTCTTTGCGGAAGCACAACCCTGCTGGGTATCATACCCATGGCGGTACTACTCAATTTTCCGCCTTTCAGTGAGACGGCTTCCGTGACCGCGCCCATCGTCATCGGGTTTTTTACAGGTTTCATCGTCACCATTACCGGCCCCAACGTGAAGGCCATTCTTCTGAACGTAAACACGCCGGAGACGCGCGGGTCCATTTTTTCGCTTTTCAACCTGACCGATGACCTCGGCAAAGGATTCGGCCCGGTAATTATCAGCCTCCTCATAGTTGCCTTCGGACGTGTTGTGGCTTTCAATGTTGCCAACCTTTTCTGGCTCGTCTGCGGCGTCCTGCTCCTGGTGATGATGTTCACCTTTCCGAAGGACGAGGCCAGACTCAATGCAGTGCTTGCAGAGAGGGCTCGCGAAATGAAATGATGTTGAGAAAAAGAGATTAATAATAAAAGGAGACGATATGCATTGTCTCCTTTTTTATTCACTATCAAAGCATCTGATATGAATGTAATAATTCAGACGCCAACATCCAATATATCGATATATTCTTGATTTTTTTTGTCATGAAAGATTGTTCGCAATAGAGATTCATGGGATAGTCCATGACCGCGGCCCTTGTCTCCTCAAGCTTCTCGGCATTGACGTCGATGAGGGCACAATTCGCCTTTTCTTCGGCAAGCATCAGTGCCATGAGACGTCCAATGCCTGACGCTGCACCGGTTATGACGATATTTTTTTCTCAAACGCTTTCATGCAATTACTCAAAAAAAAATATTATAATTAATTGATTTATCTTCCCCTCTAAACAATTGATCCCTTTTCTATGCTATTTTCGGTTTCGCAAAAATCCAATGTTGCACATTCATCAAGTATCGGCATCTGTCTTTTGCTGGCGGCATAACTCATTTCAGCTGCGAGATCAATATCCAACGGGAGAATATTCTTCCCAGGATCAAAGTAAAGCTCCAAGGCGCCATTAGGACAATGGTCAACGCAGAGCTCACATCCCATACACTTATTTTTATTATAAAGGCGCTCACCGTCTTCAATGACTATATTATCAAAAGAACAGATATCAGCGCATTTGCCGCATTTAATACACTTACTTTCATTGTGGCGTACGGCATAGCCAGAGGGTGCATTCTGGGATAGGTTCTTGTCAATTTTCCGGGTCAACTTGCCGGCCTCGAGGCTTACGCAGCATTTTTTACAGCAACTGCAGATGCAGTAAGTCTGCCCGCCAATTGACTTTTTAGCGAAGACCTGCTGAAAGTGGCCGGTCTCCCTGAGGGCTTTAATATGCTCAATGGCCTCCGCCTGAGTTATTTTTTTCGGGTTGTAAGTTTTACAATTTTCAAGCCAATGCAAGGCCAGCTGCTTCCCCACTGCCATGCATGCGTTGATCGGATGGCATGGATCTTTGCGCTGAAGCTTACAGGGGCAGTCCATTATAACAATAAATTCAGGCTCTTCGAAGATAATTTTATTTGAATGGGCGAATGGGATGATCTTTGTATTTTCGTCCGATATTATCCTGAGGTCATGATCGAGGGTTAGGATTTTTTGTACATCCCCCCTGGACACGACCTTAGAATGATATCTGCTGAATATAAAACGCGAGGGCATGGCCAAGGGTTTGAACCACCAAAAAAACTTTGTAAGAATTTTCGTCATCAACAAGGCAGCCTGGGTATAAGGCTTATAATAAACAAAATAGTAATATTCATGGAGAAACAAATCGAGACGCCAGCGGTGCTTTTTCAGCATTAGTATTGTTGATTCATTGAGTACCATAGTTTACCTCCCCGCATTTTTATTAAAAAACTCCATATATTTCAAACCGGACGCGTCCGGACTATTTTTTACCTATTTAATTTTTTTTTATTATTCAACCTACTTTAAAATCATTTACTAATAATA
>JBFZEZ010000430.1:0-7617 GCA_041306585.1 Spirochaetota bacterium
ATAAATTATTCGCAGTTTTTGATGAATGTATTCGTGTTTTAAAATATGGCGGGAGAATTATTGTAAATATTCAGCCATTATTTTCTGATTATATCCCCAGTCATCATATAATTTCTCACTATTTCATGCAAAAAAAGCTTATTTGGAAAGGAGAAATCCTGTGGGAAAAAAATAATTATAATTGTAAATATACCGCCTGGGGAAGTTGGAAAAGTCCCAGTAACCCATATCTCAAATATACCTGGGAATTTCTTGAAATATTCTCAAAAGGAGATTTGAAAAAGGAAGGAAGTAAAGAAAATATCGACATAGATAAAGAAGAATTTAAAAAATGGGTTGTTGCAAAATGGTCGATTAGTCCGGAAAGAAAAATGGCAAAATACAAACATCCCGCAATGTTTCCCGAAGAGTTGGTTGATCGGGCATTAAAGCTCTTTAGCTATAAAGGAGACATAATTTTGGACCCGTTTAATGGGGTTGGAACTACAACCGTTGTTGCAAAAAAACTAAACAGGGATTATATTGGAATTGATGTTTCGGTTAAATATTGCAGGATATCAGAGAAAAGGTTGAAAGAAGTATTGTAATCTGGTTAGTAATTTGGGATTAATTCCCCTGTTTCATTAAAAACATTTTCTCTCCCTAAATTTTTGAGTGAATTTTTTATTTCTGAAAAAAATTGAAAAACTACGTTTTTATCGATTTTATTCTGTGCTTTTCCGCGTATAATAAAAATTTGCTCCAGCGGTGTTTCCTGCGGGAATGCGACCGGCTATCTGCTGTTCGATTATGGAATTAACCAGTGCTTCGAAGACCGTCGGCGTTGTACGGACTAAGAAAGAGTAGGGCACCCGGGGGGCGGTGCCTGGCAATGAGAGATGAAAGGAACATCGTACCCTCGGTCCGGACTCTTTTGATGAACTGCCTGAAGGTATCCGAAAACATCCGGGGAAAATACAAGACAGCTCAATGCCAGATATATACAAAAATCAAAGAGATCCCATGGGAGAAAAATCCTTTCACGATATCTTTACACCCCGGATTGAAGGGCTGGAAAAGGAATACCGTGAGGTAGGTGAATACCCGGAGGAACTTTTCTGTGAGATTATCAGGGATGTCGGGTTCGAGTGCAATTTTTGTGCGAAATGCTGTACAAAGGACTTTAACGGCCATGTCTTTCTCCTCGACAGTGAAACGGACCGTATCAGGGAGATTGATCCCGGTGCACTGCTTCCGGCACCGGGTTTTGATTACTGTGATCAGCACGGGAACTTCTATGTAGCCGGGTACTGCATTAAAACCCGGGACAACGGGGAATGCTGTTTTTTAAAAGACCGGCGCTGCACCATCTATGAGAATAGGCCAAAAATCTGCCGTATTTACCCGTTTATGATCCACAAGGAACCGGACGACCGCGGAAAGGTCGACTGGAGAATCATTTCAGGGCTCAACGAGCACGGATGTTATCATTCAGAATGCAGTGAAAGTGACTGCAGGCGGATTTACCTCGAGACCAGAGAATACGAGATGGCATTCCTTGATCACCAGATACGGTTTTTACGATATATAAAAGATTATTTTGAAAAGAACTCCCTGCGGCACGTTCGTAAAATTTATGACGATAAAATGCGTGAAGTTAATAAAGGGAAAAAAATATCAGTCTTTGTATATGAACATGACCGTTTTTCCCGAAACGAAATTTCAATCGATGCGTACCGGTCCTGAAGATTATCAGATCCTTCCCACAATCTCGCTTACCTTCCCAAAACAGAAGTCAGCTTCATCCTTTTTGTCAAGTATCTTCATTGCCTCCCCCCTGCTGTACCACGCCATTGCGTGGGAGGGGTCAAGCCGCAGGACTGCATTGAAGTAATTAACTGCCTCTTTATACCTGTGAAGGGCCATCATCGCCTGGCCGGCCCGGTACCATGAATCAGAATGAGATGGATCAAGCCGGATAACGTGATTATAACAGATGACGCTTTTGTCGATCATACCTGTTTTATCGAAAATGTATGCAAGGTCGTACCATGCGTCGATAAACGTGGGGTCTATTGAGAGGGTCTCCTGGTAACAAAGGGCCGAGTCCTTGTAATGCCCGAGTTTTTTATATGAAAGTCCCATGCAATACCACGCCTGAATATGTCGCGGAAATAGTTCAGTTGTTTTGGAAAAATACAGGACCGCCTGTTCATATCTCCCGGCATGGAAAAGCGACTGGTTCCCCATGGCATACCACGTATCAGCAAGTCTTTTTTTATGAACCGGTGATTCCGGTTCAATTGCGAATGCATGTTCAAAACAGTCGATTGCATCACCGTACTGATGGTTTTTCCGGAACGCCCGCCCGAGCTGTACCCATCCCGGCACGAAATCGCCTTGAACTTCTGTTGCCCGCTGCAGGACGGTAATGGCCTCTTTAAACCGCTTCAGCTGGATAAAGACCATTCCCTCAGCGACCATAAGACGGAAATTATCCGGGTCACGTTCAAGTGCTCTTGAATAACATTCGAGAGCTTCTTCGAAAAGGCCTTTTGAGAACATGACTTTTCCTTTTAACGCCCATGGAAATTCATATGCAGGGTTTTGTGAGCGAATCCGGTCAAATATCGACAATGCCTCTTCTTTTTTCCCTATAAGGGTGAGTAAAAGGGCTTTTTCGTGAAGTGCGTCATTATAACCGGGATCTATGATGAGGGCTTCATTCAGGTACCGCAACGCTTCCAGCAACGGGAGGGGCTCTTTGTTCTTTGCAGCAATTTTTCGAAGGGAACAACCCATGTTTTTTAAACCCTCCTTAAAAAAAGGATCTATCTCAAGGGCACGCTCAAAACACCGCATTGCCTCATCTTCAAGTCCAAGTTCCTGGCAGGTGATCCCCCTGCTGTTCCATGAAAGGGAATGCCCGGGGTCAAGGCACAGGGCATCGTTGAATTGTCTGAGGGCGAGATCGTACTGTCCCCGGTTCAGAGACCGGCTGCCTTTCTGGAAGAGCCGTTCAGCCTGATTTTCATCAGCCGGAAAAATGCGGTCCAACACACCCATCAGAATACATACAACCTTAAAACATCTTTTAATTACTATTTTATAACAATTCCTACATTTTTATCGTGAACAACCCGGTTTTATTCTCCCGTATCATGGGATCCGGAATCGTTCCATCAAGGCAGGTACAGGTAAAAAACGAATTTTTTATCTGGCTTTCTTCGATGAACGTGATGAAACCGGCACCGGTACCTGACCCGGGAATATCTTCATTCCGGAGGCTGGTTAATCATCTTCCAGTACAACCCCATTTCCCTGATGACATTGGCAAATTCATCAAACTGGACAGGTTTTACGATATAACTGTTCACCCCGAGGTTATAGGTCTCAATAATATCCCGGTCCTCACGGGATGATGTCAGGACCACGACCGGGATGGTACGGGTTTTCGGGTCACCTTTGATTCGCCTCAGTACTTCGATTCCGTCAACTTTCGGGAGCTTGAGGTCAAGAAGGATTACCTTTGGCCGGTCGTCAATATTTCTTCCTTCGTATGCTCCTTTACCGAAAATAAAATCAAGCGCTTCCTCACCATTCCATGCGACATGGACCCGGTCACTTAAGTTGCACCACTGAAATACATGGAGTATCAGTTCTACATCATTTGGATTATCTTCCACGAGAAGAATATCAGCTGATATCCCGGTGTCAGTCATTGTCATGATCTCTCCTGAGAGTGAAGAAAAAGGTTGTGCCCTCCCCGGGCCTGGACTCCACCCATATCTTTCCCCCGTGCCGGTGAATTATCCGCTGGACAATTGCAAGTCCGACACCCGTGCCTTCGAATTCCGAACCGGTATGGAGTCGCTGGAAGACCCCGAAAATCTTATTGGCATACTGCATATCAAATCCGACCCCGTTGTCACGAATAAAATATACCACCTTTCCGGCCGGCCGGAGTGCACCGATTTCAATCCGGGCCGGATCCCGGTCCCTTGTAAATTTTATTGCATTTGTAAGCAGGTTTGAAAATACAAGTTTCAACAGGAGTGGATCTGCCTGTGCATCCGGAAGGGTTCCAATAACAAACTCAATGTTCCGGCCCTGCCGGTCCGCCCGCAATTCATTCAAAGTTTCTGCAGCAATCTCATCCGGTTTTACCGGCATTCGTAACAGGGACTGCCTGCTCATCCGTGAAAAATTGAGGAGATCCTCAATGAGGCGGCTCATATCGCGTGTGTTTTCCCTTATTTTTTCAATATAACGTCGTGACTGCGGGTCGATGGATGATTTTAACATATCAAGGAGAATAACGGAAAAACCATCGATTGCTCTCAGCGGGGCCCGCAGGTCATGTGAAACGGAATAACTAAAGGATTCAAGTTCCCTGTTCGCCTCTTCCAGGGCCGTAGTTCTCTCTTTGACTCTCCGTTCAAGTTCTTCATTTAATTTTTTTATCTCTTCGGCAGCCAGTTTTGCACCGGTGATATCCCTCCCGACAGACTGGTACTCGATGATGGTGCCGTTATCGTCAAAGATGGCGAGGTCGTTCCACTGGTGCCAGCGTACTTCTCCGTCGGGTGTGATGAACTGGTGTTCGATGGAACCGAATGACATTTCAGGTGTCAGTGAGGTGAAATATTCTGATAATCGTCCCCGGTCTTTTTCCGGTGTGTGGGGCAGAAATTTTTTTCCGATGAGGTCTTCACAGGACAATCCGAAATAACGGCAATATGCATCGTTGACAAAGGTAATCGTCCCGTCGGGAAGGAATCTGGCAATGAATTCGGTCTGGCTCTGGACCACTGCACGGTACCGCTCCTCTGAAGTCCGGAGTCGTTCCTCGCTTTCTTTGAGTTGAAATATGGCCGTTTTCATGGATTTGACCATGTACGTGACGCTCTGTTCAAGGGTTTCAAATTCCATCCCGAGGGTCGGGGAGATGGGCTGGTCGAGATCGCCCTGTGCGATGGCATCAAGGTCATGAGAGATATCCTCAAGTGGACGGGTCAGGTACCCGGTAACCCCGAGAGCAATGATGGTGCCACAGAGAAGAGCAATAACCGCCACGAAAATATGGAAAAATATTATCTTATTCATTGTGTCCTGAAAAACCAGGTCATTATAGGTAAGCTCAACGATAAGGCTCATATCGGTGGGACAGGCCTCGTCACTGAGGTCGATATACATGTATTTTACCGTATTGCCGCTTGCGGGATCCGTAGTCTGGATCGAATTTTTGCTAATTTTTATCTCTTCAAGGGTCTGATTAAGAGCGTAACCGGGCCGGAACGCCGGGGTGCCGATCAATTCTTTTCCGGTGGTAAAAATCCGGATATTATTCACGAAAGGATTTGTCTGGAGAATTGAATTAACAGCAATGGTATAGTTTAACGTATCCCTGTCCTCCCTGAAGTATTCTTTCGAAAGGCTCAGTGCGAGGACATACCGGTGATCCCATGAATTGATATAAGCATATTTTTTTAATTGTCCGGTCAGGAAATCCGGCACGACCCTGTCAGGCGTAAAACTCTCGGAATACCTGATTTTCGTCAGGGATTCAAAGAACTGTGGCTCGGATGTCCGGAAATCAAATCCTTCATAACGTGAATCAGTTGAATCGATGACAACCCCTGATTCATTAATAATAAAGAGGTCCGGCATCCCTCCGATATCGGCCCTGATTTCTTCAAGATCCAGGCGGGAAGGGTCACTCCCTGAGGCATCGTACCGGATGCGGAAGATATCAAATCCTTCTTCCATCTGGCGGTTCAGGGTGTCATCATACAGTTTCAGGCCGCCGTCAATCGCATAGATCATCGTGGCGATATCACGTTCGGTCTGGTTTTTAATCTGGTCGGCATTCTCGGTGTAATTATTTTTGGCGATAATATAATCCCCGATGGTAATGCCGGTGACCAGAACGATAATAAGAATGAATATCAGGAGGAGGAGATAGTTGGAAAAAGACCATTTTTTTTCTTTTATCATCGGTCACCTTCACGACAGACATTGGGATACGTTGGTCACAGGGTTTTACAATCCGGAATATATGGGTATAAATAAGGAAAGCGCAATGAATGTTGCGTTTTGTCATCTGATTCGGAATTGATCTGCATCGCGGGGATGAATTGAGACAATAACCGGGCGGTTCCCGGGCGCCCGTTTTCAAAATGTTTATGCAGGCTTATGAGCATCATCATTATACCATGATCCTTGATCAGGAGAAAATTGTCCGGATTAAGAAACTGTTGAAATCAAGGCCAAAAGGCCTGACAATTTCAGACATATCCCAGATCCTGAAAGTAAACAGGAATTCAGCAGCCAAATATCTTGAAATTCTCCTTATCACCGGTCAGGTTGAAATGAGGCTGTACGGAAATGCAAAGGTGTATTATCTCTCCCAGAGAGTGCCGGTTTCTTCAATGCTTAAATTCGCCTCGGAATTAATCCTTGTCCTTGACAATGAGATGAACGTGGTGGATATCAATGACCATTTCCTTGAATTTTTCGGGTTGGAACGAGAGGATGTGCTTGGCAATTCTGTTTCTCAGATCAGTATTGAGCCAATAAAAATGCTCGTGGAGGATAACCTGATCAAAGAAGCCTATTCTCTGGGAGAAGTGAAGAAAGATATCGATTTCATCAATAACGGTGAAGAAATCTTCTTCAGGGTTAAAATAATCCCGACCGTTTTTGAGGATGGGGGAAAAGGAATTGCCGTCATTATCGAGGATGTGACCCTCCCGAAACGGTATGAAAAAAAGCTCCGCCTGAATGAGGCACGGTATCGTGCCATTGTCCAGGACCAGACCGAGATGATCTTCCGTGTAAAACCGGGTTTCACCATCAGCTTCATTAATGATGCCGTCTGCCAGTATTTCAATAAAACACATGAAGAATGCCTTAATGGCGACTTATTTCAGTATATCCTGGATAGTGACAGGGAAAGCCTTAAAAATACCCTCCTGCTGCTCGACAGGGAAAACCAGATGAATATCATTGAAAGCAGGGTCTCAGGAGGGAACGGGGATATCAAGTGGTACCAGTGGACGAACAGGGCAATTTTTGATGAAAACGGTGTTTTAATCGAGTACCAGATTGTCGGCCGGGATATTACAGAGCGTAAACTGGCAGAACAGGAACTTTTAATCAAGGATATGGCCATTGCATCGTCGATTAACGCAATAGGGATTGCAGACCTGACCGGACATGTTATCTATGCAAACAAGGCCTTTCTCGATATGTTCGGGTACGAAACCGAAGAACAGATCCTGAAGAAACCGATAGAATTTTTCTCTCACGGTGACCCTGGTACAGAAAAGGACATAGCTGATATCGTCCGGACACTTCAAAAAGGAAAAGGATGGTTTGGAGAAACTGTTGTAAAAAAAAGGGATGGAACGAAGATTTTCACCCAGCTTTCGGCGAACATCGTCCCGGATGCAGCGGGAAATCCTGTCCGGTTTATGGCATCCTTTGTAGACATTACCGAACAAAAAAAAGCAGAACAGGAACTTAAAATTAAAGATACGGCAATATCCTCGTCTATCAATGGTATAGCCATTTTCAGTCAGGAAAAACGACTTATTTTTGCTAATAATTCTTTTATCTCGATGTTTGAACTCGCCC
>JBFZEZ010000431.1:0-9768 GCA_041306585.1 Spirochaetota bacterium
TTTGTAACAGGTCATTTTTAGGGGGTAACAATCCATACCATGTCATTCCCGTGCAGACGGGAATCCTTAATTCGCGTCTAGCGAGAAGGATCCCCGCCTGCGCGGGGATGACATATGGGTACAATTTAGTAAACACCCCCTATACATGACCTAATACGGTAAAAGTAAGGGGTCTGGTGTCGTCGCTCACAATGGAAACAGTGGATCGCAAAATTCAACAAACAATGTATATTATCAAGGACCCTCGGATTTTAAAAAAAATTCCTTAAATCCTCTATTTAATATTCGGATTCTTCGGTGTCAGAAATTCAATCAGATCGCTGATATCCTTCTCTTTCGGGAACTTATCAATCGCCCTTTTTCCCTCATCAATATTTCCGTTCATGGCTTCGTATGACAGATTTTTGATCATATTTTCAATGTCTTTATCGGTGTTTTTGTATATAAAAATAAGGTTGGGGCCTGATTTATATCCCCAGCGAAACCCATCACTGGCGTGGGCCGTGAAGGTCTCGGTTACTCCATCCCCGTCGGCGTCTTCGCAGGAATAGACTACTTCATCACTTGTCTTGCCCTTGACATAGGTGCCGAATGTCTCCTCGTGTTTCCCGGTATTTTCGTCAATTATGCGTCGGGAGATTACTGTCCGAGTGATATGTATGTCAGCATCAAGACGATCAAGCATGATCTGGCGGAATTTATCGATATGCTCTTTTATGAATTTGTCGCGGATTGATTTGTAAAAAGTTCCGAAGTTTGTTGATACGAATTCTTCGTTGACATTCAAAAGGACTTTAATCCGGCGGTCTAGATTAAGGACGTAATCCAGTTTCCCGTTAATTTTATTGGGAGTGAGCAAGTCATATTCCTTCTCGTTATATATTCCCAGGATGTCGATGGTTCTTTTTTGACTTTTGATATTGGATGGATCGTCATATCCGTCTGTTAACTGGTACATTTTATGGTCTTTTATGACAAGCAGGGTTTCGTAGGAATCATCCTTGGACGGATCGGAAAATTTTTCAATGCGCTGGTACATGACCCTGTCGTTATTAAACGTAGTTACTTTGATAGCATCGAGCACCACAAAATCCGGGTTTTTTACAGAAGCGGCGGCTGGCGACATGATGATACAGTAAAAAATAATTATGTATATAGTGATATTAAATATTGTTTTTTTCATGATTTCACCGTGCAATGTGATTTTAATGTGTATTGTTATTAGACATACGTAATTTAATATCGGGATAAATCGGGATTTGCATAAATATTTTACTTTTTTTATATCGGTTATTTAAAAGATAAAATTACAAACCCGCTGATATGCCTTCTGTTTGTATTAGGTCATGTATAGGGGGTATTTACTCAATTGTACCCATATGTCATCCCCGTACCCGCCTGCGCGAGTATACACTACGGCGGGGATCCTTCTCGCTAGACGCGAATTAAGGATTCCCGTCTGCATGGGAAAGACATGGTTAAAAATGACCTGTTACTTCTGTTTCATAGATGAATGCTAAAAATTGATTGACATTCACTTTCCGGAATGAATTATTTAATTTTGTATGGTAACTATTCACCATAATTACTTGAAGAGCGAAATGCGCCCTCATCCGAACATTGCTATCGCTCGTTCACCCTCTCTCCACCTTCGGACGGGCGAGGATGTGTTTTATACGATCAGTGGATTATGCTGAATAAATATTTTTTATGATACTATTTCAAATTTGTTAACTAAATTATGAATCCGGCGGTTATAAATGGAGGAAATTAAACTTTTAATAATTGATGACGACATCGCTGCCTTTAATGAGCTTAGCGAATTTTTCAAAAAAGAACAGGTACAGGTTTTAACCGCTGCAGATGGAAAGGCCGGGCTGTCGATGTTCTCTGAATTCTGTCCTGATGTGGTAATCACCGATATGAAACTTCCAGGTATTGATGGCCTGCAATTGCTGAAATCAATGAAAGAACTCAGGCCGAATATCCCTATCATTCTGACTACCGCATTCGGCGATTCGACAGTAGCTTTGCAGGCCATCCGCCTGGGGGCCCTTGATTATATAAAAAAACCGGTTGATCTCAATGCCTTGCTTGTGTCATTTGGGAAAGCACGTGAAAGAGTTATGGCGTTGAGGCAGGATCTAACGTTCCCGACCGTATTGATCGCCGAAGATGAGGCTATAGCCCGGATGAATCTTTCACAATTGCTGCAGGATGAAGGCTTCACGGTGTTCGAAGCTGAGAACGGACAGGTTGCTGTGGATATTTTTGCCAGAAACAAGATCGATATCGCGCTGCTTGACATCCAGATGCCGAAGATGGATGGCCTTACAGCCCTTCATACTATGAGGGAAAAAAACGATGATTTCGAGGCGCTCATCATCACGGCATACGGAGATGAAACCACTGCCGTACGGGCGCTGCGCGACGGCGTTATGAATTTTATCAAGAAACCGATCGACATCGATCTTCTTCTACAGGAAATTAACAGGGCCAAATCGAAAATAATCATTGAGCGCGCGGGGCGCTATCGCAGCATACATAATAATGTGGTTTAATTTTTTATGAATAATCCTGACATCATAGTACAAAAATACGGGGGAACGTCGGTCGGATCGCCGGAGCGAATCAATGCGGTCGCACAGCGCATTAAAGGATATGTTGAAAATGGACGCAAGGTTGTTGTCGTTGTATCGGCCATGGGAAAGACCACTGACGGTCTGGTCGCGCTGGCAGCCCAAATCACTGATAAGCCGAACAAGCGCGAGATGGACATGCTCCTTGCGACCGGGGAGCAGGTTAGTATAGCGCTTGTGGCGATGGCTTTGCACGAAATCGGTATTGAAGCGATCTCGTATACGGGCTCTCAGGTGAGGGTCCTCACCGATGGGAATTTTTCCAACGCCAAAATAGAAAGCATATCAACCGATAAAATTCTTTTTTCCCTGGCCGAGAGCAAGGTTGTCATTGTTGCCGGGTTCCAGGGGATTGATTCCGATGAAAACATTACAACACTCGGACGCGGGGGGTCTGATACATCAGCAGTGGCGCTTGCAGCGGTGCTCGGAACCCGCGACTGCGAGATTTATACCGATGTCGATGGCGTGTATACGGCTGATCCGAGAGTCATACCTGAACCGCGGAAATTGAAGGAAATCAGTTATGATGAAATGCTTGAACTCGCTCGTCTGGGGGCAAAGGTGCTTCATTCCAGATCGGTTGAGTTTGCCAAAAAATATAATGTGAGGCTTCACGTCCGATCGAGCTTTAACTACGAAGAAGGGACTATCGTGATGCCCAGGGAGGAGATGATGGAGAAATTCGTATTGAGCGGCATAACGTCAAAGGTCGACGAGGCGAAGATCACGATCAGGGACATCCCTGACCGGGCGGGTGTGGCCGCAGATCTTTTCGATCTTCTTGGTGAATATAAAATTTATGTCAATATGATCGTGCAGTCCACTGCACTGGACGGTAAAGCCACAATTTCATTCACCGTTTTGAAAAAGGATTTGAAGGAGGCGCTTGACATCGTTGGGCGTATAAAGGAAGAGCTTGGGGCTTCAGTAATTGAACACAAGCCGGGAATCGCGATCGTTTCAGCAGTTGGAGTGGGAATGCTTTCATCGTATGGGGTCGCTGGAAGAATATTTCAGGTTATCTCGGCCCTGGGTATCAACATTGATATGATTTCAACATCTGAAATCGGCATCTCGTGCGTTATTGACGAAGACAAGGCGCAGGCGGCCACCAGGGCCCTTCATGACGCTTTTTTGAACAGGGAGGACTAAGATGATTCGTGTCGCGGTTCTTTACGGGGGGAGGTCGGGCGAACATGATGTTTCACTCTGTTCTGCGGCGTCTGTTGTTTCGGCAATTAATAAAAGTAAATACAGTGTTCTCGCAGTAGGGGTCGATCGGGATGGAAAATGGTATGTCCAGGACGAACCAGTGATCGACAGCCATCCGGATTTCGGCAGGGTCATGAGGCTCGAAAAAAAGGGGGAGTGGTATGTGAACCACTTCGAGATGGGTAATAAACTGCATTTGCACGATATAGATTCCGGGAAAAAAATAGAAGCTGATGTGGTATTCCCAGTAATGCACGGCACGTATTGCGAGGATGGGTCCCTTCAGGGGCTGCTGGAGCTTGCGATGGTCCCTTATGTGGGGGCCGATGTCTTGGGGTCCGCTGTCGGCATGGATAAGGATGTTGCGAAACGGATACTGCGCGACTCCGGCATCCCCGTTGTACCCTGGCTGGTTATAACAAGGCGTGAATGGGAAAGTTCGCAGGGGACGGTCGTGAAACAGGTTGAAGGATCTATCGGTTTCCCGGCGTTTATAAAACCAGCGGCTGCCGGGTCGTCGGTTGGGGTAAAAAAGGCGAAAAGTGGCCATGAGCTTATGGATGCCATCCATTTTGCGTTTAAATATGATACCAAGATCCTCGTGGAAAAATCGATCGATGCCCGCGAGATCGAATGCGCCATCATTGGGAACGAGGACCCGGTCGGCTCCATACTCGGAGAGGTGGTACCGCGCCACGAATTTTATTCATATGAGGCGAAATACCTTGATAAGGCAGGCGCGGACCTCATAATTCCTGCAGGGGTCGACCAGGCTGTTGCTGAAAAAATTCGTTCTATGGCTGTTGCCGGTTATCGTGCATTGACCTGCGCAGGTATGGCCCGCGTCGATTTTTTTCTCGACCGCGTCGACGGGACTGTTTTTTTAAATGAGATAAATACCCTCCCCGGTTTTACAAACATCAGCATGTATCCGAAATTGTGGGGTGAGTCAGGAATCCCCTATGACAAGCTCATCGACCGGCTTATTGAGCTCGCCTTTGATCGGCACAGGCAAAAACTCCAGATACGAACCGGGATATAGCCTCTGTCGATGAAAAATTCTGAAAAAATCCAGGCCGTCCTTTTTGATATGGATGGCGTGATTGTTGATTCCATGCCTGCTCATTCGGAATGCTGGCAATGTATCCTCGCGGAGCACGGCCTCTCAATCGATGTCCACGAATTTTATATACGAGAAGGAATGTCGGGGCGTGAATCAGTAAGGGACATCTTCGTTTCCCATGGTCATCCTGAACCGGCCGATGATGAGCTCGATCGGCTCATACTGAAGAAGCATGCCCTTTTCGAAGACAGGATAATCCCGGTGTACCCGTGGGTCACGGATATTCTTGACCTTCTGAAATCGCGTGGTGTCCGTATCGGACTGGTAACCGGTTCGATCAGGCGGACAATCTCGCATATTCTTGATGAAAAATTTCTTTCTGCATTTGATGCGGTCATAACCGCGGATATTGTTCAGAACGGCAAGCCCCACCCCGAGCCGTACCTGAAGGGCCTGAAAAAACTTAGATGCGGGGTTGATTCTGCAGTTGCCGTGGAAAACGCGCCGATGGGAATACGATCAGCGAAGGGCGCCGGCATCACATGCTGGGCGCTTGCAACAACCCTTGAAAGCGCCTATCTCCAGGAAGCTGATGAAATCTTCGGGGGACATTTAGAACTTTTTGAGGCTTTCAAGAGGCATCTGTAATGCTTGTGGATAATTAATTATATGTCATCCCCGTACCCGCCTGCGAGAGTGTAAGCTACGGCAGTGATCCTTCTCGCTTGACGCGAATTAAGGATTCCCGTCGTAATGTATACTCGCGCAGGCGGGTACGGGAATAACTTGGAAAGTTAACGGCTGAAAATAGTTTGCTACCACATACATATTTGCTGTCATAATTGTTTTTTCATTGACATCAGATATTTATTCGATCTATATGTTTTTATTATTAAGTGCGGGTAGATGAATGAAAAATAAAAAGATCCTGAAAAATAATGTCCCCCAAAAAAGAAAAAAACGTTCGATAATTCCAAACATACTCACCATGGGGAACATGCTCATGGGATTCTATGCCATTATCATGGCATCCAGGGGTGACGCTCAATCCCTTGCCATAGCGGGACTCCTGGTTTTCTGCGGTGCAATTTTTGATGCCATGGATGGAGCGGTTGCACGCGCGTTGCATGTTGAAAGCCCTATCGGCCTGCAGCTCGATTCCCTGGCAGACGGGGTGGCATATGGCATAGCGCCGGGGATCATATCGTATCAGGCGTTCCTCTCGGGGATGCCGGTAATTTTTCCGGGATTCAATCTTGGCATGGTCATTGCGGCTATTTTCCCGATATGCGCAATTTATCGTCTCGCCCGTTTTAATGTGTGCACCGATGAGCACAAAGGCTTTTTAGGCATCCCCTCGCCAGCGGCAGGCGTTTTTATTTCAGCAATCCCTGCCCTCCCGTTTTCAAACATCATGTTTGCAGGTACTTTCAATTTCACCCTCCCTCTTTCTGTGTTTATTTTTCTTTTTATTATTACAGCGCTCCTTATGGTATCAAGTTTTAATTATAATAAGATCTTTTCGGACATATATTACAAGAGTAAGCCCCTTTCGATAGTAGTGTATGTACTGTGCTTTCTCTCTTTTATTATTTTTAAATTGTGGGCTGTTTTTATTGTAACAGGCATATATATTGCAGCAGGCATTGTTCGCTATGCAATGTCCCGTGTTCCCAAGAAGAAGAAAAGGCCCTGATTTGTAGTGAATCTTTCCAAGGACCTGCGGACGAGCACCGCAGTTTCTAAATAACAATTTCAGTAACAAATATGCCGGGAAATGCCTCGTAAGCTTTTGTGGTTTTTCCCTGGACTTTGTAATCTCCGGCCCCGGGGACCCTGATAAAGAGAGTGCCTGTTCCGCAATATTTTTTATTCATAGAAACCGTTATGTTTTTGCCATCGCCATCAACTGAATCAACCTCGCTCCCCGGAAAAATATGGGCCGTGCTCCCGGCTATTGAATATGGTTTGTCCGGGATCGTAAGATAACACCGCGACTCATATGGGTCGAGCGTAATGTCCACACCGCCTTTTTCAAAATGACATGTGAAATCCTGATATGCCACCCGGGTGAATGCATGGGGGGCGAGCGATACGGACGCAGGTGTGTTATTGAAATTGCTGACCGCAATATAGCTGCACTCTCCGATCGTGAAACGGGTTTTGTACACACCCCCGTTGAACTCCACATCGTGAATTGTTTTTTCTTTCAGGGGGAACATGGACCGATATATCCTCATTTCAAAATTATCGTACCGGGATATATTATCGGAAGTGAAGACAAGTCCGCCAAAAAGATTGTTTATCATGAAAAGTGTATGGCGCTGGGGGAGGGTAAGATTGTTGTTTTCTTTTCTCAGGATTATGACATCAGGATCATTGATGAAAACCTTTCTATTCATGTGCCTTCGCGAAATGGTGTTCATAAGGGAGCTTCGGGTCGATACGCGTTCGCGGTAGCGCATCCTTGAGAGGATGGGGTCTTCCCACCTGAGGGCGATATCGCCGCCGATACGGCAAAAGTCGACAGTACCGAATGAAGGGCCGAGTGGTACCCCGCAGCCGAGGATGAGGCGGTTACCAGCAAGTTCGCGGAGGAATTTCATTCCTTCGGCCATGATCTGGCCCCTGCTTTTTCCCATGCGCGGGATCAATGCGGCCCCATAGAGAAAGTCGAGCTTCACCATGTCGAAATGCCATTCATCAAAGACGGTGCGGAATACTTTTTTCAGATAATCCCGCACCTCGGGATGGTAGATATCAAGTGAATAGAACGTGCCGCTCCAGCCGGGGTTCCATCCGGCAACGGCAGGCGCACCCCCCTTCTCGCGGACAAGCCAGTCGGGGCGGGTGCGAAAGAGTTCGGAAGTTTTTTCACAAATAAATGGGGCGAGCCAGAGACCGGCCTTGTATCCCCTGGAATGAATTGAATCAGCGATATGACCCATACCGCGGGGGAATGAGGGTTTTATGGAGAGCCAGTCGCCGACCGCGGTCTGGTAACCGTCATCTATCTGGAAGATATCGATCGGGATTCGATGTGCCGAGTAGGCTTCGACATTTTCCAGAATAATTTCTTCAGTTATATTTGTATAGTAATTATACCAGCTGGTCCATCCTGTCTGTTCTTTTAAAGGCAGGCTGTTTTTGAAATGGTCAAAGTATGCATCAATGACAAAACGTTCGTTTCCATTGATGATTATGATGTCGAGGGCGCGTGTTGGGCGGTCAATCGACATCCCGTCGCATTCCTTGCTGATGATTAATGTATCAGGGGCATTATAATGAAAGAGGGTATATCCGTTCTGCTCGTCAAGGGACCCGATCAATGTGTACTCTGATTGTTTTTGTTTTATATATGTGTATGTATGCGAATGGAAGCCGCCTTTTTTTCCTGAATAGGATATAAAGTGGGCATCGCCATATCTATGGAGTTTGAACAGCCGGCCGATGGGCAGGAGCTTTTTTATTTTTTCATTGAGTGAAAATTCACGGCTGTCGGTCCATGATTGGTAACCATTGCAGTAAATGCGCGAGTCAGGGATAAGGTCGACTTCTGCCGTGAGGGAAAGGCTGTTCATCTCTATTTGTGAGGTTGGGGTAATTTCAACGGAAATTCTGCTGCCGGTTTCAAGCGGGGCGATGGTGCAGGTTATCTGTACATCGGCGTGTTTGCTTTTTGTGCCGGGCGTGAATGTGGCTTGATGTTTTTTACCGTTGCTAATGTATCCGATGGTTCCGCATGTGATGATCATGTTCTGCTCCTGTTGTTTACAATTAATGTATAATTTAATCATATCTACCGAAGAGCCCCCTCAATCCCTCAGAGGGGGACTTTTAGGAATTTTTTTTAAGTCCCCCTTTGGGGGATTGAGGGGGCTCTTCGGAATGAAGTTTTTTTATATTGGAATATGATGGACGCCGTCTGAAATTTCGCATGTATAAAAACTGGCGTCTAATCCGGTTTCATTCTTATATTTTTCATGAACGTATCCGGTGAAAGATACAATGGAATTTTTTTTGACGATCGCGATAGCGCAACCGCCGAAGCCGGCGCCGGTCATGCGTGCTCCGATGCATCCCCCTGCATCAAGGGCAGCGTATACGATGCTGTCAAGTTCGTGACCGGTCACTTCATAATCATTCTTGAGCGATTCGTGCGACGCTGTAAGAAGGGGGCCGAATTCAGCGAGCCTGTTTTTTTTCAGGAGTTTCATGCTTTCAAGCACGCGGTTGTTTTCGGTTATGACGTGGCGTGCCCGTTTTTTCAGGATGGGATCATGGATGAATGCAAGGTCGTTTATGTCGGCGTCGGCGAGGGCTGGTATGCTTTTTTTCTTTGTGATCAGGTCCAGGGCATCTGCGCATTCCTGCCGTCTTTGGTTGTAGGCGGAACCGGCGAGGGTGCGTGGTTTGTTGGTATTCATGATAATAAGAACATGGTCTCTGAGGATGAACGGTGAATAATGGTATTCCATGGTCCTGGAATTCAGCAAAATGGCGGAGTCTTTCTTCCCCATGGCAACAGCAAACTGGTCCATGATGCCGCACTGGACCCCGATAAAGGTGTTTTCAGCCTCCCGCGACAATTCGGCGATACGGATGCGTTCTTTTTCTCCATGTAACGATTGATGCATGAAGATATAGGCTGTGAGGACCTCGATGGCTGCCGAGGACGACAGCCCGGAACCATCGGGCAATGTGCTTGCAAAGAGGATATCGCATCCCGGGACCGGGTGTTTGCGGCCGGCAAGGATGCTGATCACCCCGGCTGGATAATTTCCCCATTGACGCCCCGGATCAAAGACAATCCCTTTCGCGGGGTCGACTACGTGGATAGATCGGAAGAGC
>JBFZEZ010000432.1:0-2780 GCA_041306585.1 Spirochaetota bacterium
CTATCGCAAGGCAGACAAGTCGAGGGAAGCAGCGGATGCCGCGCACAAGAGTTTTGTCGAAGCACAGGAATCGGCAGATGCTGAACACAAGTTCTTTATTGCATGCCAGAAGGAACTTCGCGATTATGATAAAGTGATCTCCGGCCTTCGCAAGAAAACAAAAAAGGTCAAGGTTACAAAAGAGCAAAAAGCGGTTCGGAAAGAAGCCGAAAGTCTCTTAAAAAACTTCAGGGCAGGAGAAAAACTTACAACAGACTACATACTGCTCCTCCAGCGTTCAAAACTTATCTGATTTCATTTTTATACATTTTTACCGTCAGGAATTATTTAATAGATTTACCGCAATTTTATACTAATAATGACCACGGGTCGGACATTGGTTCTGAGTGTTGACCGGGACGACGATATCGGCTGGAAGGCTCATATCGAAAGTCCGGCCATTGGCCGGGCTGCCTGTCTCAAGGCTGCAAATACCTTAGCGCTGGCTGACCCGGAAGATTCAGATATCAACGCCATATTCTCAGCAATCAGGATCTACGACGAACTCACGGAAAAAGGGGAAGAGACTGCCATCGCAGTTGTTGCCGGAAACCATCTTCACATGATCGAAGGGGACCGCAGGATCGCTACCTCCCTCGAACAGGTTATAAAAGAGACTCAGGCAACCAACTGCATCCTGGTTACCGACGGCGCTGAAGATGAGTATGTAATTCCGATTATCCAGTCAAGGATTCCGGTCTCGAGCATCCGCAGGGTCATTGTCAACCAGATGCCCAATCTGGAAGGCACCTATTATATCCTGAAAAAATTCCTTGACGATCCGAAGATTTCCCGCATGGTTTTTATCCCCCTCGGACTTGCAATGATTCTCTATGCCACGGCATACCTGCTCGATTACCCCGGTGTTGCGACAATCATTGTCGTAGGGGTAATCGGGGCTTACCTGCTTTATAAGGGATTCGGGTTTGACGAGATCGTGCACAGCATTATGGATGCCCTCAGGATATCGCTGTCGCGGGGACGATTTTCCTTTGTCACGTATACCACAACGATCCTGCTCATTATCATCGGGTTTACCGTAGGTTTTACTAATGTGCTGAAATTCTACTCTACTGACGGTAGTTTAGGACTCGTGCTGTACCTGATGACATTTATCTATGGATCTATCGAATGGCTTATTGTTGCAGGTCTGGTTACCTCTGTCGGGGTGATCATCGATGTGTATGCAAACGAACGTGAGGGACTCGGAAAGGTGATTGTTTTTCCGTTTTTTGTCATTGCACTGGGTTTTATCCTCTATGGGGCCAGCGTGTACATCATTTCCGTAAGCGGCGTGCCGGATTTCCCGCTCTCCGCAGAAGTCGCAGCAGATAATATCCTTTACTCCACCGTGATCGGCATTATCTCCGCAGTTGTTGGTGTCATTATCCAATATGGCGTCAACAAAAAAATGGCAGAACTTCGCAAACAGGAAATTATCGAAGTCATGTGAACCGCCATCAGGTGGTATCGTCCATCATGGCTTCCCGGTTACCGGTGTAGGGAGTGCTGAGGCGATATGAAGTGCCGGTACTAATAACACTGGCGTTAATGATATCCGTTTTTTTCCGTTTTATCTCGGTGACTCTGGCAACCTGCTGTTTCCCGGGTCAACCGGGTCTACGCGGGGTTCTGTTGAGAAATATCCCATACCGCTCGGAAACTCACGTGTCATGGTGAAATTTCTTGTCGCCTGGGGAGAGCTGACCGAAAGCTGCGGGATCGCGATGTTGAAGTCATGGGACGGGTACCAGTAGATTCCATTACCATATGACAGGGCAGCTTCATCCACGGTTAAATCGGCACTGGAGAGATCGATGCGTTTTATCTTTGCATCATCATAATTGAGGATCTTCATCAGCTTGTTTTTCAGATCCTGTTTCCCCAGGAGAAAAAAGATGAACCTCGTCCCTTCATCCACTTTATAATTGACGTGAATGACAGCGCTCCCGTTATCGAGCCTGATCTGTACGTCCTGAATGGTGATATAACTGTAGCGCTCTTCACGGGCAGCCAGGACAGGTACCACAAGGCTGGCAGCCAGGAGAATAAGCAGCACGACAGCATAGGCTCGCATAGTATAGTACCTTCCGTGAAGGCCATTTAAATTGTTTTGGGTTATGCCAATTTCCTGAGGATTTTGACCACATGAACGACGAAGTTTGAATAAATTTTGGATAAAGGATCAAAATAATATATTCTCCCCAAATCCGGAATCAAAGAATATTTTTACTCGGGTTATGGTAGAGGCGGGAGAACAGACTGTCTATACCCGTATCTCGTCCTTGTGGCATGACAGTACTTTTCTGGTCCCAGCCAGAAAAGGTCGAATTGCATATAAACCGCACAATGATGTGAATCCTGCGTCAAATTTATTTATTTATGATAGTTACCCGCCTCAGGGCCTCTCCGAGGCACGGCGGGACAGGGACGTCTCTTAAGAATTCACTAAAACCGCCGCGGGGGGCGTCCCTTTTTGGTGCGGCGGCGTTCATCATTTTGATTGATATATCACTCCTTCACCCGTTCGGCTGTCTGTACATGGCACGACGATGAATGTTGCGGAAGAGCGGTCTCATGAAAAATTGAAGAATTTTGAAACAAGAACCTGAGAATTAAAATAAATCTCACTTCAGACAGCAGTCCCTTGGGATTGGCCAGATGTCACAAGAAAACTATCTATGAAATTATGAGGTTGGTTTGGAGAGCTGAACAAGAAAAAAAATCATTTGGTATTGGCA
>JBFZEZ010000433.1:0-2536 GCA_041306585.1 Spirochaetota bacterium
AACAAATCACTTCTGAGATCTGCATCTGCTATCATCATTGAAAAAGCAACAATCATGGGACTTACCAGGCCAGCTATCATGAAAAAGGCCATGGCCATGGATATGACGATGGATAATGAACTGAATGCGCCCGTTGTTTTAAACATATTCTCCAAGATAATATAAAAATCATCTCCCGGTGAAAGATGGCTTATGTATGCTGCGGCAAACCAGAACAGCCACGCGATGCCGGTAGCTAAACTGTAAAACAGAACTGGATGCCGATATTTTTCAATAGTCATTTTTTGACCTCCGTTTTTTTATTTATCATTAAGAAAAGCAAAAGACCCTTTCGGGGCATTCAGAAGGGATTCAATGAGAAAAGGAAATGCTTTCATCCGTCTTTGAAGCTGGGCTTCAGTCCAGGAATAAAATCCCAGATCTGTGAGAAACTGTACCCCGGCAAGCATGAATTCGGCGCATTCAAGGGGGCAGTCTGTCTGAAAAACACCTTCTTCGCATCCCTTTGAAATAACGGAAGCAAATATCGGTGCCAGCCTCACAAGGTAGCGGCCGAGCTGTTTGGCGTGCATCTCGGCATTTTCATGATGGTGAAGGGTATCCAGAATTACTTCGTTATTTTCAGCCATGGTATCTTCGGTCACCAGCGCTTTCAGTTTATCGAGTGCAGTAAGATCGCGGCAGCGGCTACTATTAAGCAGTTTCTCTTTTTTTTCGAGTTCTTCGTCAATCAGGTCTTCTACAATAGCTTCAAGCAATGCCTGCTTGGAAGAAAAATGATGATAGATTGTCCCTTTCGCAATGTTCAGCTTATCCATCAATTCCTGCATCGTGACGTTTTCCTGGCCTTTTTTCCGGAATAATTCCCTGGCAGCGTCAATAATCTCTTTTTTCCGTTCCTCTGCTTTTTTTACAATTCTTGTCATTTTTGCTTTACTCCCTGTTAATTGATTTGAAAGAGATGGTTTCCATCAAAACCGATATATCCCGTAAAAACCTGACATCAATTGATATCTTGCGGTTGTATATGGGCTGTCCCCTGCATCCATTAGAAGAAAAGAATTTTGCGCAAGAAGCGCGGCACTGAAATGGGAAGAAAATTTATAATCCACCTGTACGGACAGCTCAATATCTCGCAAGCCAGCGCCAGCCTCAAAATAATTAAGCGACTGGGTCGATTCTTCAACTGAATACCATGCTTTTGCGTAATTTTTATCCATAAAATTCAAAGCGAGCCGAGGGGTAACATTCAGTTCATCTGTCGCAGAAACCGGTTTCATATAAGATAGAGAAGAAATAAAGCCGTCATATGTCCGATCACTTTTCCCCGTAATTTCCTGGGTGATGGGATGATATTCAAGCGACACGCCAAAAATGCCCAACTTACTCATGCAGCCGAGCATGAGTTCCGTCTTTATGTTTGTTGATACATCCGGAGTTCCTTTAAGCAAGTTTTTTACTTTATCGCTATGCGCCTTTGAGACGCCAAAGCCCTTATATTCTTCACTGTTCCGTTCTTCTCCTTTATTCATCTTGATGCCGGCAAGAAAATGTTGCTTAGGGTTCATATACGTTATTCCGATCCCATCAAGAAAAGAGGCGGAAGATGAAAAATTTCCTTTTGTATAAGAAACCATTATATCCGGAAATGGCGAGGCATACATTTCTTCTGAACCATAATAAACATTGGATATATATCCTCCGGCCCCAAGGGACAATTCCCATATTCTATCTGCCCCCAGCGCCTGCGCCGGGATAAAAATCATCAGCATGCCCAAAAGGGACAGACGATACAAGGCAAATAACCCACTTTCCTCTTTGATTGATGTTAATTTTTGCAGTTTCATTGAATTTTTCCTCTATTTATTAATGTTATAAATTTTAAGACCGACCGTCGGTCATTTTTCCAAATCAAAACTTTCCTAAAAACACTTTTTACATCAGTCTGTATTCTCATTTGTGACCTTTATTGGGACGAATATACAGACCGACGGTCGGTCTGTCAAGATAAAAATTCCTAAATTTGATTTTTTCGGTTATTCACACGCCTTATGCTACGCTGCTATTGTCTGTAGTGACTTCGTAAGACTTTAAATTTTAATGTTATTATTACGAACAAAAGCATATTAAGAGAGAGTGTATTTATAATATTGCCTAATGTTTAGATCTCCGCCTACGGCGTTCAGGCCACTTTCCAACAGACCCCTATCCTCTAAGTTGGCTTCTATGCAGTAATAAAAATATAAAAAAGGCCACTGCCGGAATTGAATTACAGATTTCAAAATAAAACTGGAATGGGTGATATGCTAAAATCGGGATTATTTATTTAGGTGCGAACAACGATGAATCACCTATTTTCGGAATATCAATTTTTAGTGAGATTTGATTTGCCGATCTTAGGGTTTATACTTCAGGAAATTCCAGATTTATTATTTCAATCGTTGAATTCCAGCATTGCCTGAGCTGATTTTTTTTAGAAAAGGGAAGGTTTTATGATCCTGGCATTCTTTGCTTAGAATGCTCTTTTTGAGCCAGA
>JBFZEZ010000434.1:0-3035 GCA_041306585.1 Spirochaetota bacterium
AAAATGATTTTGCACCGACCGTCAGTCCCGACGGGGGGTCTATTATTTTCAACTCAAACAGAAACGGAAAGTACCAGGACCTTTTTATAAGCCACTTCAGGGATGGCGCCTGGAGCAATCCTGAATCCCTATCGCAGTTGAACTCACCCTATAATGATGAAACCCCATTTCTGACATCTGACGGGACGACCCTCCTCTTCTCATCCGACCGGGAAGGAAGCATCGAAATGCCGAAAAATGATCAAAACCAGATTAGAGTCTCTTTTGATCTCTACTGGTCAAAAAAAACAGATGGTAACTGGGGGGCCCCTGAGCCAGTCCCCGGCAATGTGAATTCAATTAATCATGAAAAAACCCCAAGTTTAAGCAAAGATGGGAATAGCCTGTATTATTGCTCATGGCTTTTTGGAGATATGAACAGGACTACGCTTCTCCAGGCTGAATCAAAAAACGGCTCATTCGCCAATCCCCGGCCCATGCCCTCCCCTTTTAATTCCGGCAACAGGGATATCGCCCTGATCCCGGCTGAAGACCAGGGTGGATTTTTTTTCGCATCGAACAGGCCGAACGGCCTCGGTATGTTTGATATCTATTTTGTCGAATATAAAAATGGAAAATTCGGCTCACCGGTCAATCTTGGGGATAAAATTAACAGCACGGCAAGTGAATTGTATCTTTCCCGTGCAGACCAGAGGTTCTACATCTGCTCGAACCGCGAAGGGGGCGCCGGGCTGTTTGATATATATTCATCGTTTGTGTTCAAAAAAGAGGCACATTTTGAAACACGGGCCATCATGTTTGACTCAAACCAGGCAGTCATCCAAAAGGAGTCATTCCCTTATCTTGACGCCCTCACGGCATTTCTAAAAGAAAATGCTCTGCTGAATATTGAAATCATCGGGCATACCGACCTTATCGGAACAGACGAATACAACAAAAAGTTGAGCATGGATAGGGCCGAGGCGGTAAAAAAATATTTAACCGGGAAAGGCTTGAATGAAAAGCGCTTTAAAGTTATCGGCGCAGGTGAAAAATCTCCGGTGGTAAATAAAATCGGCAAAGGATTTGATGAACTGAACAGGCGCACTGAATTCAGGATAATCAAACCGAAATAGCTACATTGATCATCCCCGGCCCTCATTACAACTTATGAGTGAGTCTTTTTGGCGAGTTTCTGCGTTCGAAACAATGACCGTTATTCCATCATGATTCGCTTCAAATTTAAAATTGACATCTGAATCAGTCTCGGAATTCTGGGATTCCCCGTATTTGACTGCAATCTCAACTAACTCGGTGACAACAGTTGCTGTTGCATCAATAAGAGATGAATTTTCGCCTAACAGGGCTTCTTCTACCCGGTCTACTATCTCTATTACCTCATTCCATGCTGGCGGCAATGTGTGTTTAATCACGATATCGCTCGTTCACCCTCTCCCCGGCTTTGCCCAGGCGAGGGGGCATTGTGCATGATCAGTTGATTATGCTGAATAATTACAAAATATGCTTGATTATGTATATCGATATTGATAAAATATAACTCTACGATCAGGGCTCGTATGCCGATAATAGTAAACGATAAGATAGATCTAATACCGTCCAGTGGATGTTAATATGGGATTAAAAATAAAATCAATCAGTGTAAAAATTGGGCTTCTCTATATTTTTCTGGCAATTATCAACATGTCCATATTCACAATTCTGATATATGAGAATCAAATTGACCTCATAACTGAGAATACCAAGTTCCGTGTCCAGGAATTCACGTCCAATCTCATCTCGTCTCTCAACGACCTGTCTGAAGAATTCAAAAAACAGAATATATCGCAAAAGGAAGCGATAAACCAGATAGGGAATGAAATAAAAAAATTCAACAGCGCCGATACAAAACTTACGAAAACCATAATCAAGAGCACGAGGTTTTTCTCAAAGATTATCGACAGGCTCAGCGGCAAAAAAAAATCTCCCTTGAACATATCGGACAATAAAATCGAGGGGTTCCAAATTTTCGACGAAAACGGAAAAACGATATCCACATCACAAAAAGATTTTTCGTTATCAGAATCCGACCTGGCAAACGGGATAAAAGCCGTGACAAGTGTTGAATTTTCTGGGAAGCAGTATTATTCTAAAATCGATGAAAATGTCGGGGTGATTTCTTTTTATATTCCCCTTAAAATTTACACCCTTAACGGAACAATTCTCTTTCTGAAGATGAAAATGGCTGACTTTAATGAACGGATAAACGAACTCTACAAGATTATTGCCATCGTTATAGCCATAATAGCAGTATTTCACATTTTTTTCGCTCTATTCTTATTCGGATTATTCGTTAAGCCGATCCAAAACCTTCACAGCAGGAGCATTGAAATCACCAATGGCAATCTGTCAGTGCGAACAAATATCAAACAAAATGACGAGATAGGTGAACTCGGCAAGGCCTTTAACACCATGGCCGACTCGATTCAGGAAAAAATCGAGGTCCTGTCAAAATACAATGAAATGATGGAGACAGAACTGAATATAGCCGGGGACGTACAGAAAATGATTTTCCCGATCATTGAAGAAAATAGATTCTTCTCATTTAACATATTTTTCAAAGCATTCGGTAAAGTAAGCGGCGACTATTACGACATATTTGATCTCGGCAAAAACCGATGGGGTTTCCTCCTTGTCGACGCGTCCGGTCATGGTGTTCCCGCTGCCCTTATTACTATGGTTGCCAAAGAGCAATTCAGACTCTATGCCCCTCATGTAATTGATCCAGCGGAATTGTTCCGTAAAGTCAACAAACAGATATCCACTATTCTTGAAGAACATGAGACGCTGGGTTTTTATTTCTCCGCATTCTATTTTATACTCGATGAGAACAAGCGGATAACATTCTGCAATGCGGGCCACACCCATCCGATCCTGATCCGCTCCAAAAGCAAAAAAATAACGATCCTCACCACGTCCGGTTTCCTGGTCGGCATATCGAGCGACATGAACGATTTGTATGAAACAAAGTCAACCACAGTAGAAAGCGGGGACAAAAT
>JBFZEZ010000435.1:0-5171 GCA_041306585.1 Spirochaetota bacterium
CTCCTGCTCTACAAAAAATATCGCGATCAGGAAAATCTTATGATCATAGGGATGGGATGCGGGGTCGGATCAGCAGTCATGAGCAAACTCATTGTTGTTCTGCACGGATCATCAACCCCGAACTTCCCTTGGAGGGAATTCGCGGGATATAATCCGACAATTCAGGAATGGTCTGTAATGCTGGGCGGTCTCGCAATCATGGTACTTATTTACATGTGGTGCGCAAAATATCTGCCGTTATTCCCGCATTTGGAAAAGCATGAACATCATGAATAAATAATTCTTAAAAAAGCACAAATAAAAAAAGAGGAGCAACCAAATGTTTGCTCCTCTTTTTTTTATAATCCTTTAACTATCCAGCAGCCCCCTAAATCCCCCGGAGGGGGACTGGAATAAAAATGCATTATAATTTTTTTTTAAAATTATCATGCAGCACATTAAGACTTTCTTAAAGTCCCCCTTCGGGGGATTTAGGGGGCTAATATAAAAGGGAAATCCATATCTGTATGGGGAAAAACCATCGCTCACGAATTTTGAATATGCCACGCCTTTACAGTATTCTGAAGAAGCATGGTGATAGTCATAGGCCCGACCCCGCCGGGAACAGGCGTAATCGCGGAGGCAATTTTTGAAACCCCTTCAAAATCAACATCACCCACGAGTTTCGTTTTTGATGGATCATCAGGATGCTGAATACGGTTCATCCCCACATCAATTACAACAGCTCCCGGTTTCACCATGCCGGCAGTTATGGTATTCGGTCTCCCGGCAGCGACAATCAGGATATCAGCCTGTTTCGTATACTGTCCGATATCTTTTGCCGCCGTGTGACATACGGTTACAATGCAATTAGCGCGGTCATTCTTCTGCAGCATCATGTTCGCAATCGGTTTACCGACGATATTGCTCCTGCCGACAACCACGACATGCTTCCCTTTCAGATCAGGCACATGCCTGACTATTAATTCCTGGCATCCATACGGCGTGCATGGTGAAAAACCATCAAGGGCCCCGGTCATGATTTTCCCGATGTTGACCGGATGAAAACAATCGACGTCTTTTTCGGGGAGGATGGCATTGATTATTTTTTCCTCGCTTATATGTTTTGGGACAGGAAGTTGAACAAGAATGCCGTTGACCGTGCTGTCTTGATTCAAAGTACCGATCAATTCGAGCAGGGCCTCTTCGGTGGTCGAATCAGGAAGCTTGTATTCAAATGAACGCATCCCTACCTCTTCGCACCCTTTCCCCTTATTCCGAACATACACTACCGACGCTGGATCTTCACCTACGAGGACCACGGCCAATCCGGGGACCACACCGTTTTTTTCTTTTATCGCGTCCACTGCGCTCTTAACGTCCCGCCTGATGTCAGCTGCGATTTGTTTTCCATCAATAATAACTGCCATGTGTATACCTCGGTTCATATATTCTTAAAAATTATAAATTTTAATCAATTCTTAGAGAGAGCCCCCTAAATCCCCCGGAGGGGGACTTAAAGAAAATTCCCGGAAGTCCCCCTCCGGGGGATTTGAGGGGCACTTCGATGGATGTAGTTACATTATACATTACTTAAAAATTACGCGGTCAATGCACCAGTGGGACAACTTTATAGATGCATATCAATCCTTCAAGTACAAATCAGCCCCGCAGTGCGCACAGCGCCCGTTTTTAACATGCTCAACAGTAACGTGATATCCTGACCGGGATATGACTTCTGTTCCGCATGACGGACATTTCGTTGCGCTTCCCACCTGACTCCCCGGGACATTGCCGCAATAAACGAACGACAGTTTTGCCGACGCCTCCCTGCAGACGTCCATGATGAAGCGAATATCGGTTGCCGGGGCATCATATTTATAATTCGGGTAATAACGCGAGATGTGCCACGGGATGGTTTTATCGACCGACTCGATAAATGATATGATATCACGCATTTCGTCCATGGTATCGTTAACGCCGGTTACGACAAGGGTCGTCACTTCCACATGACACCCGGCCGCATGGGAGCGCTTGATTGTTGCGCACACATCTTCGAGACGGCCCTTTTGAACCCTCCGGTATGTCTCATCCCTGAATGTCTTCAAATCAACATTCATGGCATCTATAAGGGGGAGCATTTCATCAAGGGGCGCAGAATTGACGAAACCGTTTGTTACCAGGACGTTCTTTAAACCGCTTTTTCTGGCCAGCCGGGATGTATCCATAACGAACTCAAACCAAATAAGGGGTTCCGAGTAGGTATACGCAATACCAATAGATTTATTCTCGTGAGCGTTTTGGACAATTTGTTCAGGGGTGTAATCAGTTGCCCGGGCAAGAACATCCTGCGATATGTGCCAGTTCTGGCAGTAGAAACATTTCATGTTGCAGCCCCTGGTCCCTATTGAGAGTATCCGGCTCCCCGGATAAAAATGGTAAAGGGGCTTTTTCTCAATCGGGTCCATCGCAACGGCGGTTACTTTTCCGTAAATCTCGGTATAAAGAACACCGCCGATATTCTTTCGGACGCCGCATACTCCAGCAGCATTTTCGACTATCGTGCAGTTATGCGGACACAGAAGGCATCTGACTTTTGAATGCTCAAGGGGGGATGAATACGAGGCTTTATGTTGAACCGGCATCTTTACCACCACCAAAAAAAAAACATGCCTTCAATAGAACAAGTGACCGAGGGGAAACATTCCTCACAGATACCGCATCTGCGGTTTTATGGGATTGATTAAATGCTGATAGCCGGAAAAATTCATATGCATTCCCGGCCTATGCCGATTACTCTGTCATGGCCTCCTTGAGAGACGGTTCTTTCCTGGGGATTTTCTCTTCGGGCTTGATCATCTCGCATTTACCTTCAAAAACCACACCATCGGCTATCAAAAGCTTTTCGGTGCGAATATTACCATACAATGTTCCATTCTGATGTATCTCCAGCCTGTGAAGCGCCTGGACATTGCCGTAAATGACACCCAAAAGAATCAGGTTATTTACTTTAATGTTGGCTCTGACCTCGGCGCCTTCTCCGACTACAAGGAAATCCCCTTCCGTGATTTCGCCTTCGAAATATCCGTTGATCTGAAGCGATTTTTTAAATGACAGTTCCCCGCTGAATTCAGTGTCTTTGCTGAACACGGTGGTAACCATGCCGATATCATACACAGGGTTTTTATTTACCTGTATTACTTTTTTTGCCATATGCGGTCCTTATATCGTATTTTTTATTTTGTCGTCATAACAAAAACGCCGTCCCAGTCATCACCGGGAGGGCTTGCTTTATAATTCTTAGATCGCTGGAGATACAATTCCGACGGGCCGTCTTTGGGATCAACAGAGAGGGCCTCTTCAAACGCCTTGATTGCCTCATCCCATTTGCGCTGTTTGTATGCAGCCAACCCCAGATTATAATACTTTAAGACTTCTTCCTTTTATTTTGTCAGCATACACTCCTCCTTGATTATGAATTCGAGTTGTCAACTTTTTCTGACTACAAAGTATTCTGCTAATTCCATCAGCATCTCCCTGCTGGGAGTTGCTGGAAACCTCGAAAGTATATTTTTTGCTTCGTTTGTATAGTCCCTGGCGGCTGCGATAGACCTTTCAATCGAACCAGAGTTTTCAAGCATTGATTTAATTTCTTCCCAGGAGCCCTGATCGGGATTGTTAATATATTTTTTCAGGATAGCCCGTCCGTTATCCCCTTTATCCTCAATAAAAAAAACAAAAGGAAGGGTTATCTTTCCGTCCCTCAGGTCATTACCGACGTCTTTGCCAATCATTTCGTCAGTCCCTACCAGGTCAAGGGTATCATCAATAATCTGAAAAGCATAACCGAGAAGAAGCCCAAACCGGTAAAGAACATCGCACTTCTCATCGTCAAAACCGCATTTGACTCCGCCAAGTTTTGACGAAAATGCCATAAACCTGCCGGTTTTCAATTCGATGATATTATTATAATGTTCCCGGGTGATATTATCAAGGTTTGAAAATTGGAGCTGGTATAATTCACCCATCACCATGTCTTTGGTGCCATTGACCATAAGCGGAAAAAGACGCGGGTCGCCGTCATTCACTGCTGCAGACAGGGCGATTGAGTACATGTAATCTCCGACAAGCACCGAAATTTTGTTCCCCCATTTTTCCGGAACAGAAACATTACCCCGCCGCAAAATTGATTGATCGATTATATCATCATGTATGAGGCTCGCGGCATGTACAATCTCCGTTGCGGCAGCCAGCTCAATAATGCCGGCTGGGATGACCCCTTTTAAACCGCTTGTCAGGATAACAAGTGAGGCCCTTATTCTCTTTCCGCCACCCTGAAACAGATGCAAACCACATTGATCAACAATCGGAATGCCCGTATGAAAATTTTTATCAATATATTCTTCAACTTTTTTTATGTAATCATTCAGAGGCGCAAGGATCGTCTTTAATTCTTTTTCCATATGAATTATGTAGAGATCTAATCAAAGGTCCCCAGACATTCCCTTTGTGATTCGTATATTTCAAAGACCTTATCCAGCATCGTGGTTTCGAAAAGCTTCAAAAGGTTATCATTTGCAATAACCATCTTTATATCGCCTTCGTTGTCTTTTATTTTGCGTTTGATCGCGACAAGCACGCCAAGTGCAGAACTGCAGATATGCTTGGCATTTATCATGTCAATGCATATGTTCAATTTATTCGTATCCAGACAATCCTGTAATATCGCTTCCAGCTCTTCTGAACCTTCCTGATCTACTCTTCCTTCAAGTATGATAATTTCAACATTATCTTCATTTTTTCTTTTCATGCTGCTACTCCCGTAAATCTTTTTTTCCTGACGCCCATCAACAGCAGGATATGAGGAACACAGAACAATGGCACTTTCATGAAGCTTGCAATTGCGCACACCCTATCCGTTTGCTTATATAAAGACAACTTTTGTATATAGTATAAAACAAGTTTAAAACTTTTCAAGCTTTTTTATACCCGCACGGGCTATTGTCAGGGAAAAAACTTGATTGGCTCCTGAGTTCAACAATATTCGGGCAGCTTCATTGATAGTTGAACCAGTTGTAAAAACATCGTCAATTATTAAAATTTTTCTTTCAAAAAATTTTTCCCGATTAATTGTATAATACCTGTCCAATACATTAACAAATCTCTCTCTGTAACCATAATCCCGCTGGGTC
>JBFZEZ010000436.1:0-12691 GCA_041306585.1 Spirochaetota bacterium
TGACAGCTTTCATGGTGTTATTGGTGACGGTCCGCTCAATGATTGGGGCATTTGATTATCGTGAAGCATCACCAGCATCATTATTCCCGCTTAACACGGCAGCAGTTGATTATTCTCTGCCTGCCACGGTGACCAATCCTGCATATTTACCGGAAATTGGAAGCATGTATATAGACGCATCAGGAGGGAACCCATATACCTTGGAGGAGATTGCGGCGAGCAGTATGAAGATAGGAGGAACTGTAAAAAAATTTGGTTTGCAGGCTTCATGGCGCACATTCGGTATAAAAGAATATCTTGAAAATATAGTTGAAATCAACTTCGGGTATAAACCGTTAACCTATGTTGCATTCGGATCGGGATTTTCTTACTACAACTTGTCGATAAAAACTGATATTGTAACGTTCTCCACTAATGTGTGTGATGTAAAAGGTGGCGTTCTGATCGTTCCATGCAGGTGGTTGCGGATTTCGTTCATTCAGGACAATATAATTTCATGTTTTATGAAGGAACGAAGGGATTTGCTCTATCCCGGGTGGAGTATCGGAGGATCGATTCATCCGATTGAAGGATTAAGCATTATTTGGAACATGAATGATACACCGAACGGTTATGTGAATATGATTTCAATTTCACTTAATGTATTAAAGTATCTCTCCATCAGGGCGGGGTATGCACGGGAATTGTCTTCTTATTCAGGGTCATGTACTGTTGCATATAAATTTATTTCAGTATCATATGGTTTGAGTTTTCATCCTTATCTGGGTTATACGCATTCCGCGGGATTAACTCTTGCGCTGGGAGAACTCGCATTCAATCCGATAAAATATGGTAAAAAGTCGGTTGAAGAGAAAAATAAAAATCTCCCAAGTAAGGTACATATCAATTCATGCAGTGAGGAAGAGCTATTAAGTGTTCCGGGAATTGAAAAGACCTATGCTGAACGAATCGTGAACTATCGTTCGATGTTTGGGCCTGTATCACTGACTGCATTATACCAGATCGGTTTGAGCAAAAAAGAGATTGATGATATTATCCCCTACGTAAACGGTCTCGTCGATTCAGGCAAAAAAAGTAATAAAGAGATAAATGAAAAATGGAATGTCGGGTCCCGCAGTGATGAAAAGAAAAAAATAATTTTTCAGAAGCTGCTCGATCGAGGCATTGATGCTTATTCCGCCCTGCAGATTGCGACATTTTCATCCGGCAACGATGCTAAAAATCTGAATGAGTATCTCAAACAATTGTGCAAAGACAATCCGGGAATGATGAAAGAGATTCAAAAGATATGCGGGGAATAGCATGTTGTTTATTTATACTTTTTTTTGCATGTAATATTTTTGGAAGAGAAAAGTACGGCACATTCTTCATTCACAGCGAATATAAAAATGATGTAATTGATTATGATAAAGGGAGCAATTATTTTATCAGGGAAAGGGCCGGTTTTACACTGGACAAATATGCATCAGTCCATTGTGCAATTATACATATGAATAAAACAAAAGCAACTATGGTTACGTGGAATTCCATTTTAAATGGTTCCGGATGGTTTTTTCTTGTCGGTAATTATTTTTTGAATTTCGGATATGGACTCATGCTCGGGATGAAAAAGCCTCTGTCGTCCGACCAGTTTAAAACACATGAATTCGTATCGATAGGAAATATTGTACGGCCGTGCAAAAGCGGGAATCCCCTCTATTCATTTAACGGATTTGTCGGAGGATATGAGAAATTTTTTGAATCGATAGACGGGATAGGATCATTAAAAATATTTTATTCAGTTAAAATGCGTTATGTAACAGATGAAGAACATGATTCTCATATAATGTCTAAATCGTTTTCCGGGCTCATGAGTCGATATCGTAGGGAAGGGGATTACAGCGAAGTAATGTATGTTCATGACAAAGGATTTCTGGCTGACTTGACTTTATTCCGGATGTTTTATGTACAGCTTTATTTTTTCCATATCAATGTGAATGATTCACAATATAAAACATTTGGATGGAAACAAAATGAGCAATCTTCTTATACTTCAAGAGTTTTGCATTTACTGGGATATGGGGTTTTTATCAGGTACTATGACGAATACATACATATTTTTCTTGAATGCGGTATCCCTCATACTATAACCAGGAATGAAGATGACGCTTTCAAAAATTTTTTTAGCTATGCAGTGTTGTACGGATTGGAGTTCAAACATCATATTTTTTCTTTTTCGTTTAAAGGAAGAACATGTGAAGAATCGTTCCATTCACCATACGGCTCAGGTGGGAATTATGCACGCAACCAGTGGCAGGTCAGGTCGCAATATTCTCCCGTAAAGCAGGTGCGCATTCAGGGGATGTTTTCCATGAGTAAAAATGTCTCCCGGGAAATATATTCAATTGCGATGAGGACTGAAAGACTTGAGGAGATGTCGGTCCAATATATATTTCTTAAAAGTGGAAAATTGTTTATTGGATTCACATTGCTTGAACGTGAAAAGGAGAGCAGAGACGAGAGGCGTCTGCGTTCACGGGTCAGGGTAAAAATTCCGGCATGGAAGTATTTTTCTCTCATTGCATCATCGGCAATACAGATCAATTGGCGAAGTGAAAAGTCATATTCAGCAGGGGGTGGATTTGATTGTTTCTATAAAAAATTTTTCTTATTCAAGTTCATGTACTCGTATTTTATTATAACAAAGAATGAGGCGATATATACAAGCGCCGGGGCATCGAGGGATTCAGCAGCCAGCGGAATTTTTATTCGCAAAGATTCACACATGGTCAGTGTCAGTGTAAATGGCGATTATAGGGGGTTCACAGCTTTCATCCGGTATAAAAATAATTTTTCAGGGGAAAAAATTGTCAGGCAAGGTTTTGAATGCGGTGCCGGGATGAAGTTTTGAATGAAGGGCTCTATACAATTTTTTCATTCTGATTCAGAATGTCTCGTGCTTTGGCAAGGAGTATCTCCTTTGTGTTCATATCAGGGTTATCAAGTACCATTTCGAGAAGTTCATTTAACACTTTACCGATTATCGGCCCAGGTGTCAGATTGAATTCCTGCATGATAACATGCCCATCTATATTAAGATCACGGACCGTAATCGCATTTTGTTCATCAATAATTTTTTCAATCCTTTTTTGCAATTTGAGGATAGGTGCAGGGAGTCCATTACGGGCCCCGTTTCCTTTACGGTCGGCAATTCGCAAATAGAAAAGATCATCGATGTTTTCCATCCCAACTTTGCGCATAAATCGGCGGACGGCCCCATCGGTCCATTCATCAGTATAGTGAAACATGTGATTGGCTACAAGATTAATCGTATGATTTATATCCTCATTTGAAAATTTCAATCTCTTCATTATCCGGTTCGCCATTTTTGCCCCGATAACTTCGTGATTGTAAAAGGTGAAATCGCCGTCGTTTCCCATCCTTCGTGTTGGTGTCTTCCCGATGTCATGCAAAAGGGCAGCGAGCCGTATTATTGGCATTTCTTTTTTTGCCCCATCGCAGGAATATATGCTATGATAATAAATGTCGTATTTATGGTACCGGTTTTGTGAGAGGTCATAGGAATCAGCCAGTTCCGGGAGAAATTGCTGCAATAGACCGCAGGTCCTCATGTATTCAATTCCGACAGAGGGTTTCTCTGAATCAAGCAGTTTCATCAGTTCTTCGCGTATTCGTTCAATAGAAACCATTTTTGAAATTTCGAGGGTCTGTTTTATTGCGTTGAAAGTTTCAGGATCAATTTTAAAATTAAGTTTCGCAGCGAAGCGGCATGCGCGGAATGCCCTGAGGCCGTCTTCATTGAATCGGGCGATTGGATCCCCGATTGTACGAATGACTTTTTCCTCTATATCCTGTAAGCCGCCGATATAGTCAATGATAACTTCTCTGTCGAGGTCATATGCAAGGCCGTTGATTGTAAAATCTCTTCTTTTTACATCTTCTTCAAGTGTTTGGGAAAACAGTACGGTTTCAGGTCTTCTTCCATCGATATATGTGCCGTCTGAACGGTAAGTCGTTACTTCAAATGCTCTTTGTCCAATGATGACTGAAACCGTCCCGTGTTTTATACCTGTAGGCACAACCTTACGGAACAATCTCATCACCGTTTCTGGGTGGGCATTAGTGGCAAAATCATAATCGTACACCTCATACCCCAGAAGCATGTCACGGACTGATCCGCCGACGAGATAACATTCAAATCCTCCTTTTGTCAATGGATCAATAACCTGGTGCATGATCTTCTGCTCTTCAAAAGGAATAGTTATGGTATAAAACGGTTTTTTCATTTTTTTACTTAAGAGTTACAATTCTATGAACTGCTGGAAGGTCACAGGTATTAAAATTCCACTAGAAAGAAAAGCCGGGTATTCGTCAACGACCTTTTTAATTGATTTCTGATCCACCGAATGGTCTGCCGGTAACTTGTTTAGATAATTCCGATTCATGGTTATATGGAGTGTCGGGTTTGTAGGAATCATATGCGCTTACTGAAAAATAATAAAGAACGGTATTTGATAGTACTGGAAAAGAGTATAATTCTTTTTGATAGAGCAGCTTATTTTCTTCAATTATAGTATTGGTTATTGTTATCTCAATTGAGTTTCCCTCTAGCAGTGCATTGTTAATCCTTTTGCCGTTAATCACTGATATTATTCCATCATACTGATTCGGGCGCACACCGTAATATATTCGGTATCCCAGAATGTCATGTTCGATATTTTTTTTCCATGTAATCGTTACTTGTTCATCACCCGAGGAGACCGTTTTTAAGAATGCGGGAGGAGCCGGTAGAGTATCTGTCTGATATTGCAGTCTTATGTTTTTACAGATTGGAGCATGTGTTCCGTCAGGAGACGGCACAAGATGTGCACGCCATTGATAGTATTTTCCCCGCAGGTATTCGCCGTTTTCAAGTTTATGCAGAAAAATTTTTTTCTGCCCCTTCTTTACGCGGTACCATTTCAAGTCCTTGTCGTTCTCATGAAAGAAATTGTCTGCAATTCGAAATTCCATCCAGATGAATGTGTCAGGTAATAGTTCTTCATCCCAGTCGAGATGTATAACCTTTGTTCCCGTAGAGAGAAATGAATAGATAGGGCTTGTTACAATACCTTCGATGTTATGCGGATTGCGTCCCATCATTCCGAGTTTTTGATAATTCCTGTTTGCAACTTTTACACGCTGTTCGATATCAGTGAAATAATGGTATGTTATTCTGAATTCATCGATGTATCCGCAGAAATTCTTACCGAGTATCGTTAGAGGGAGATCAGAGCATGTATATTCACCCGACTTATTCATACTCCCGAAGGTCGGGGTATAGACGCTATTAAAAGGAAGGCCTCCATCTGCTGCGTATACGGTTTCTTCTTCTGATCCGTCAATAAATTTCGAGAGCCGTCCCGATATACGGTCAAAACTGACGCTGAAATGATGCCATTCATGTAAAGATATGGGTTGTCCGGCATTGAGAAAAATATCAAGTCGTCTCCCGGAGGAATCAACAAACATACCATAAAAACGGGCCTGTATGCGGCCATGGTTCAAGATCACTTCGATGCCGCGTTTACTCCCCGAATAAAAGCCGATTCGCGAAAAGATTACCGTATCAAGCCTGAACGTCTTTGGATAAAATCTGAATTCAATTGTGAATGAACCAAGATCTTCACAAGAACCGAGCCAAAGATCATGTGCAGATTCAATTTCAACGCGGTTCTGGCCTTTGAAAAATTCAGCGCATCCCCCCCCCTGGCCAAGGCCCTTTTTGAAGACATAATCTGCATAAGATATTTTATATTTTTTTGTCTCGTCTTTGACCAGGTGCGATGATTCAGTATTGAAGGAAAGAATAATGTCAGAAGACATTGACGTGCGATCATCAGCATACGTCAGGTCGGATATTGTATAACCGGATTCCCCGTTTGAAAAATTTTTGAGGATGGCATTATTTAAATTTTTTTCCTGGACGAAAGGAAAATTAACAAGACCAGAAAATTCGTTTGTAAGTGACAAAAAAGAAGCCGAGCAGATCACTATACATAAGATTTTTATTTGTCTATTCATTATTGTTCACATGTATTCCATTCATTATTTAGCTTTGTTCAAGAGCCGTTATTTTATCAATTCTCCGCTGATGGCGTCCCCCCTCAAAATCCGATGAGAGCCAGGCTGCCACAATCCTGAGTGCGAGATCATCCCCGAGTACCCTCGATCCCAAAACCAGTACATTGGCATTGTTGTGTTTGCGCGACATTTCAGCCATGAAGCAATTTGTGCAAAGCGCACCCCGAATCCCCTTGATTTTATTGACGGCAATTGAAGCGCCTATCCCGGTACCGCATATTGCTATCCCCAGATCAGCCACCTTCTGCTGCACCCTGTAACCCACTTTTGATATATAATCAACATAATCGCACGATTCTTCGGTATTGGTGCCGACATCCTCAAATTCAACAGTACTATTATTATCGATTATTAACTTTTTTAACTTAACACCGGCATGGTCAGAACCTATCACAATTTTCATTGTTTTCTCCTTATTTATATAGTATTTATTATAATGAGTCTTGGAAAACCATGGAATATAAAAATTTGGAATTTTATGCTTTCCAATAACCTGAATATGACATATGGCAGAAGAAAATACATCAAAAAATATTCAAATAGTGTAAAATAATTACTTCTTTCTCTTGATATTTTTTTAGGGATAGTATATACTATATTTGAGAAAAATCTGCAGCTTAAAATCCTTTTTTTAATCGGGTTTAAAGGCCTAAGCCCCATAAAAAGTCCCAGTAGGTATTTCCTACCTGGGTTGGAAGGAGTTTCGCGACAGGCTGAAAATAATTTTTTGGAAATTTATGGGAAATAATAATACAGCAAATCATTTTATCCTGAAAAAACTACGGGAAAAATCATTAATAACAAAAGATATAATAACTCTTGAAGATTTAAAAGATATCGTGGATTATATTCATGGACGTCATTTAAAAAAATTGATATTTAAGGAGTGGGAAATTGCGAATATTAAGGATATAATAAAAGCCTGGGAGATTGAACATGCAAAATCTCTGGCCATCCTTTTTGAAAATGAGGCACAGAAACTTCTTTTGGAAGAATTGAACACCAAATTGTCAGAATCAATACGAATTAACGAACGCGACATGAAAATGGCTGAAAAGGTTCAGCAGAGTCTGCTTATTCAATCACCCCCGCAGACCTCAAATTTTGAAACAGTATTTTATTATGAGCCTTTTGCAGCTGTTTCCGGGGATTTTTACGATTTTTATGTTAATGAGAATAATCTCCTTGAGGGTGTTGTTGTTGCAGATGTATCCGGTCATGGTATTGCATCAAGCTTATTCACTGCGCTCGTGAAACCGGTTTTTTTCAGGACCTTTAAACGCAACAGTATGGATCCCCTTAATATCATTATGTCAAAGATCAACCGTCAGCTGATAGAAGATATGGTGGGAACGGACAACTTTCTGACTTCTGCCGTAATGCGATTTAAAGAAGATGCCGTTGAATATATCAGCGCCGCACATCCTGATATTATACATAAATCATGGACTGATAACAGTTGTAATTATGTGGGATCTGAAAAAGATCCAATTCAAAGCCAATTGCTCGGTCTAGCGTCATTAGAAATGCCATTTGAGGTTTATCCTTTTAAAATAAAGAAGGGAGATGTACTGGTTCTTTATACTGATTGTTTGATTGAAAGTAGAAATCTGAAAAATATTCCATTCGGGAGCGATGTTCTTTTGAATATATTAAATAGCATGCCATCAAACTCAACGTGCCAGAAAATCTTAGATGAAATTCTAACCTTCTTTAAAGCTCATATCAATTATCACCCCCTTACTGATGACCTTACTATCATTGTTTTAAAGAAAAAATAATTTTATATAAATTAATCAAATAAATATTTTATTAATCCATGGGTTTAATAATGTCTCAATGATAGCCACGGAGTTTTATATGGATAAATGCACTATTTTATCAAAAAAAATAAATAAAAAAATAAAATTTTTTTTAAATTAAATCGTACAAATAAAAAAATTTGTTGAGAATGAATATATCCCGTAATTTTTTTTGCATGAATTTACAAATAAATAAATCGCAATATCTTCTGGTTCATTCAGTGATTATTTCTCATAACCTATTTCATATAACTGGAGAATTCAAGAAAATATAAAATGGTCAAGATTTTGTTAATTAATTGAGTAAATTAATGAACTTTTGTGGATTCTGTGGATAATTTTGTGGATAAGTGTATAATTGATCGATTTTTTTATTGCATTCGTACGTATATTTTTTACAATTAGGTCTCGTTCATTTAAAAAATTAAAATTTCTCTGAAATTTTGAATTATTATTAAATGAGATATGGTTGCAGAGTTAATAATTGCCTCTGAAAATTGACTTATTGCTCCATTATCGGGTTATTATCAAATAAAAAGTTCGCTTATATTAATATTTGGAGGTAATGTATGAGTTATCAATTTTACATTGTAGAAAAGAAGCCCCCAATCGCATGGATTTATCTCAATAGACCTGAGAAAAAAAATGCGATGAATCCGCCTGCCTGGAAGGAAACAATCCCAATCTTTAAAGATATCGATGAAGATCCCGAGATCCGGGTTGCGGTTATCACCTCAAAATCAAATTTTTTTACTGCCGGGATTGATCTTGTTGGAATGATTCCTGAAATTCCCGAGTTAATGCAAAAAGAACAACTTGGCGGTTTAAAAAAGAAGCTCATAGACCGTATTTATCTTCTTCAGGATGCATTCACTTGCATTGAAAAATGCAGGAAACCGGTCATTGCTGCAGTCAATGGCATATGTATCGGTGCTGGACTTGATATGATAACAGCATGTGACATCAGGCTTTGTACAGAGGATGCAATGTTTTCGCTTCGCGAAGCTGCTGTAGGTTTTGTTGCCGATGTCGGTGTACTTCAACGGATCCCTCATATTGTAGGGCAAGGGATTGCAAGGGAGCTTGCTTTTACGGCAAAAAATATTGATGCCAAGCGGGCGAAAGAGATACTCCTTGTTAATGAGGTATTTAAGGATCAGAAAGAACTTCATGATGCTGCTGAAAAGATGGCGCTTGAAATTGCCCAGAATTCACCATTGGCTGTACAGGCATCTAAGGAAGTCTTAAATCATGGAATAGGTAAAACTGTTGATGATGGCTTAAAATATGTAGCTTTGATGAGTGCAAATATAATTCCTTCTAACGATCTTATGGAGGCTTTCACCGCATTTAGTCAAAAACGTAAGCCGAATTTTAGCGGATCTTAGGGCCCTGATCAGATACAGTGAAATAATAAATTTAATTGAATGATTTTTCGCTCTTTTTCGATAATAAAGCTAGAACTAGTGTCTTCACCATGTGAATGTATAACAAATTGATTATAAATCACGTGATAAAAGCATAGAGGATAATAGCGCATTATTCGAATGCATTTTTTACCTTTCTAATGTAACATCCGGAGCTGATGTTCATTCTATACAATTGGAATTGAATTACGAAAAAAAATGGTGATGGAATGAAATTTAAAATTAAAAAATATCAGGGTGGTCTTAACCAGAAATTTTTTGAAAATTATCATCTTAGTAGAAAAAAATTTCTTAAATGGTGGAACCGGTTCTTGGAAAAAGGCCATGAAAAGATGACCATCATGTTTATTCCGCATAACGAGAGAAAAATATTTAATTTTCAAATTTCAAAATTCACCATTTCTTTTTTTGTATTTCTTTTTGTAATAATCGTAGCCACATCTTCTTATGCATTTATTAAAAATGCCACAGTCAAGCGGGAAGAACGCCGCCTTTTAATGACTTACCATGATATTCGCTCGCATCTTCTGCGTTTTGAAAAACTCACAACGAGTATTGCCGGTACAGTTGAGGACATCAAGCCTGAAATTGATGATTTGTATGAACTTGCTTCAGGTCCTGAGGAAGTTGGAAATATTTGGAAGCTTGATGATTCAAACAAAGAAGAAGAGCAGGATATTGTGAAAATGAAGCAAATTATGCCTGAAGAGATTTTTATTTTAAAAGATATCCGGAAGGACATACTGAGTACTGCAAACACGATAAAAACAATTAAAAATTTTATTGATGTGAGGAGCAAGGTTATCAATGATACCCCGTCTATTGTGCCGAATCAGGGGCACGTAACCTCCCTCTTCGGCTGGAGGATTTCACCATTCGGGCATGGCCGTGATTTTCACTCTGGTATTGATATTGCAGCTTCGGGGGGGACGGTGATCAGGGCAACGGCCCCTGGTTCTGTCACATCGTCTGGCTGGAGCGGCGGATATGGATATATGATTAAAATAACCCATAAGTATGGTTTTGATACAATATATGGACACTGCCAACGGATCAATGTCGGCATGGGGCAACATATCAATAAAGGCGATATCATCGGTTATGTCGGACAAACCGGGAACGCTACGGGGAACCACTGCCATTATGAGATAAGGCTCGGGGGAATTCCGATCAATCCTTATCCATACATGAGCAGGATCTGGTAATATCCTCTTCCTATGGGAAGGGGGCCGCAACTTTATCTGGCCATCGTCTGCATGGCGGCCGCCTTGTATCTAATCAAGGTGGCCTATCCGCAAGAACCTACCTTTACATCCCGTTTTCTTGATTTTATAAAAAAACATGAATTGCCTGATGAAACTTCAATATCAGCAGGAGAGGTATCTGGAGCTGATCAAAAAGAGATAAAAAAAGATGATCCAGATGATGAATTTAAATACAAGAATGGAGATTGGGGTAGATATATCATAGCCCCGCAATACTGGATGTATTCAGTGCCCGGGGCTTATGATCCTCTTACCGCCGGTGGAGAGGATGAAATTAATATTCTATCATACGGGGCAATGAAACTCAATCTGCATTATGGAGATTCCCTTTTCACCAGCAAAAAGTACCAGCAATCGATAGAGGATAAGGCGCAGTCGCGCGTCATTGAAAAGGGTTTTGTCCCTGAACAGATATTCCAGGTGCATATGGAAGGAAATATAGGTAAAAGGCTCAGATTGTATATTGATCATGACAGCGCCAGGGAAGAAAATCATTACCTCATGCAGTACCGCGCAGTCCGTGATGATGAGGTTATCAGGGAAATCAATGCAGGCGAGATTGACATAAGGTTTAATCATTCCAAGTACGCTGTATATGACAACACAACAAACAAGGGGATGGGCGCCGATATTACCCTGAAAAAAAATAATTTTCAGATAAAGGCGTTCGGAAGCGTTTCGCGCGGGAAAACGTCAGTTGAATATTTCAGGGGAAATTCAGCACCACAGAGTTACAGGCTGTCTGAGTATCAATATATAAAGCGGACACATTATCAACTTGAGCCTTTCCGCAGATATGACGGACTGAACAGCACAGCTGAAATTCCCCTCACCCCGGCAGGTTTTTATAATCTTATTACAATTACCTCAGCCCCTCCCGACCCGGCGCACTACGTGCCTTTCAGCGTCGGCATTAATCCCTCTGATTTTGAAATCTATATGGATGATCAAAATGAGAATAACAATTCAAATGCGATAAAAATTACGGTGGACGGCGGGTTCTATGCAAAACTTCAGTCAGGAAAAGATTATATCGTCAATTTCAGCACCGGGCTTGTCTCATTCTTGTGCGATATTCCGGCTAATGCAAGAATATTTGCACTGTATACCAGGTCAGGGGGGAGCCTCATTACGACCGATCCAACTGCACGAACTGATGTTTTCCCGGGACGGATTTTTGTGTTTATTAAATACGGGCTCTCCCTTCATGAAGATGTAAATTATAATTATCCGCTTGCTCCCTTTGAACCATCCGAGGATACAAACGGCGATGGGCGATGCAATCTGGATATCTACGAGGTACGGTCTCATTATTTCATCGGTTCAAAAAGAATTGTGGCTGATAATTGTATCCTTCAATTCCAGCGTGAAAATGGCGGAATGACTTCAGATGAAATACGCACACTGGGAAGATATGATGTTGATTATATGAACGGCATGGTTCGTTTTGATCTCAGGGAGCCTTTTAAAAAGAATTTCGGAGGCGGCGCTGCTGCGCGGATGATTTATTGTGAAAATCAGGCAGAGAGGGTTTATATATATTCCATATTCGGAATGAAAATAGATTATTTTTCAGAGGCGCGGAGTTTTCAGTTAAAAAATCAGAACGTTATTCCGGGAAGCATCAGGGTCAAAATAAACAATAAAGAAATTTCAGAAACGCTTTATGTCGTGGATTTCACAACTGGATTAATTATGTTCAACGATCCGAACAATCCTTTGATTGGCCCGGAAACAGAGATTGAGGTCAAGTATGAATATCTTCCATTTGGGGGTCAATCGCAGGAATTTATCGGTGGACTCCGCGCTGATTATGCAATAACGAAAAATTTGAATCTGGGCGGCAGTCTCATGTTCGAAGGAGCTGGGGCTGCCCAGGCCATACCTGCTGTTGGAAATGAACCATCGCAGACATTACTGGTTGAAGCGGACGGTCTTGTCAATGTAGATGAAAAGAGTATGACTCAATTTATAAATTTTTTGTCAAAAGAGCGAAAATTTAAAAAAGTTCCCCTTGAATTCAAGGCATATGGCGAATATGCGAGGAGCTATACATCAATAAATACTTTTGGTA
>JBFZEZ010000437.1:0-4812 GCA_041306585.1 Spirochaetota bacterium
TGTTCGGTTAATTGGGGAAATTATATGAATATGAAAAATCCCGGAAACCCCGTAGAGACGCAAAATTTTGCGTCTCTACGGGGTTTTTGATGTCTCTACGGGGTTTTTGACGTCTCTACAGGCATTTTAACAATTTTTTTAAAAAAATCAAAAAAATTGTTAAATAGTACAAAACATTCAAATTTTTATTGTATTTTAATATAATCATCTATAATCAATTGTAATCGTCTATAAATAGACTCAATATAAACACCTAAGGTGACGAATTTTCGAATAGGGACTAGTTTCCCTCCTTACATCTCGGGATCTTTGAAAACATTATGTCGTATTGTTTCTTTTTTTGGGAATAGCCAGCCTCGCTTGCGGGGTTACGGGTTTATATGTTGCCCAGATATAAACCAGGAACATGGTTATTTATCCCGGCTGTTGCTTAAGGCTTCAGCTCTTCATGACCTGGTAATCATTTGGTCCCGTCTGCCCCGGGGCCATATGGCAGGGAAGCCGAAGATTTTTTTTACAAACAAAGGAGTGTAAAATGATAATCAATCACAACATGAGTGCAATCAATGCCAATAGGACATTGAAATTCAACCAGTGGGGGCTTGACAAAGGAATGGAAAAGCTCGCCTCTGGGGAAAGAATCAACAAGGCAGGGGACGACGCGTCCGGTCTTGCGGTATCTGAGAAGATGAGAACGCAGATACAGGGTTTACGACAGGCTGAAAGGAACACCGAGGACGGGATGTCTTTTGTACAGACCGCCGAGGGTTATCTCAATCAGTCTTCAGGTATAATCCAGCGTATCAGGGTCCTATCGATACAGGCCGCAAACGGTATATACTCCCCACAGGATCGTCAACTAATACAGGTTGAGGTGTCGGCGCTTGTTGATGAGGTGGATCGAATTGCATCTCAGGCAGAATTTAACAGATTCAAGGTATTGACTGGGGAATTTTCCAAGGTCAATCCAAAGGCGAGCATGTGGTTCCACCTTGGTGCGAACAGCAATCAGCGTGAAAGAGTGTTTATAGGTACTATGACCGCGCAAGCATTCAAAATGAGGGATGCTGGCGGTAAAGTGTCTGTAGCGCTTTCCACGCCTGAAGGAGCGAACAAGAGTATAGCAATTATGGATAATGCGCTTAGTATCCTTTCCAAACAGCGTGCCGACTTGGGTGCTTATTACAACAGGTTGGAAATGGCGGCGAAGGGACTGATGACTGCATTTGAAAATATTCAGTCATCCGAATCCCGGATCCGCGACGCTGACATGGCGGAGGAAATGGTGGACTTAACTAAGCACCAGGTGCTTATCCAGACAGGAACTTCAATGCTCGCTCAGGCAAACCTCAAATCCCAGTCAGTACTGAGACTGCTCGGTTAATTGACATGATAGAACCGAGAAAGATCCCCGATGTAAGGTCACTGTTCTTTGAAAATTCACGACGATTCTCGTCCCTACCGGGCTTTAGGACTACCCTCCGGCCACCGGCTGTTTCGACAGCCCGTGATGCACGGGGAGGGCATCACCGGCTGTCGAAACTATTCGCGCCGGTGTTGTTCGGATTATGGGCAGTCCGGGCCTCACATAAGGAGATAACCTTTGGACCGCGTGACGGTCCCGTCGTCCGCATGAAGTGGGCGATGAAAAACCTGAACTGTTCATAGAAAAAAATGAGGCAGTTCGGAATTTTTCAACAAGGGAGGGACACGATGAGAATCGGTCATAACATGAGTGCCATATTTGCAAACAGGCAGATGCAGAACGTCTCCTATCGTATCGATAAGTCGATGGAGAAACTGGCATCAGGAGAGGCGATCAACCGTGCCGGCGACGATGCTTCCGGGCTTGCCGTTTCTGAAAAGATGCGGACCCAGATCAACGGGCTGGTCATGGCTGAGAAGAACGCCCAGAATGGGCTTTCTTTTATACAGGTCGCCGAGGGTTCGTTCCAGCAGATGAATGATATCATGCAGAGGATACGGGCCCTGGCGATCCAGTCCGCCAACGGAATTTATTCCAATGAGGACAGGACGCAGATCCAGGTGGAGGTTTCCCAGCTTATCGATGAGGTCGACAGGATTTCGACTTCTGCACAATTCAACAGGTTGAAGATGTTCACCGGGACCTACGCTCGAGGGAGCAGGACCGGGAGCATGTTCTTCCATGTCGGGCCTAACAGCAACCAGCGGATCAGAGTCTATATCGCGACAATCAGCTCCAAGTCCCTTAACATGACTGAGGCTGATGGGACGAAGCGGACCATTTCAACGATTGGAAAAGCCAACACCATGATAGGGTATGTCGATACAGCGCTTGATAAGCTGAATCGGCAGAGGGCAGACCTCGGGGCGTACTTCAACCGTATGGAAAACACGATTCGTTCCCTGACGCGTTCATATGAAAATATGATGGCGGCTGATGCGCGGGTGCGCGATGTGGATATGGCAGCAGAAATGGTTGAATTCACAAAGGACAAGATCCTTATTCAGACTGGTACTTCGATGCTGGCTCAGGCGAACTTTAAGCCACAGCTCGTATTAAAACTGCTTGATTGAGGATCCCTTAACTAAAGGGTCGACCCTTGCAGTGCGGTCGGTCCCCCTCTTCCCCGGTTGGGAGGCCGGGGAAGGGGATTATTTTTTTTTCGCGCGGTCCAGGGAGGGACCTCGCGCAAGCTGACTGACATGGAGGTATATCATGGATTTTGTAAAGGTTAATCTCAGTCAGGTGGAGGCTGCAAATCAGCCGACCATCAAACAGGGTAAGAATGCGGAACCGCGTCAGAATGAAGACGATACTGTCAACTCGCACGTTCCGTCCAGCGAAGAGATCCCGGGGATCGTTGAAAAGCTGAACCATCAGGCGGCAGAGTTGAACTCCCGCATAACTTTCAGTTTTCACGAGAAGACCCGGCAGGTGATAATGAAGGTGATCAATGCTGATACAAACGAGATCATTAAAGAAATACCGGCGAAAGACCTGGTCAAGGTGCTTGAGCACCTCAAGGATTTTCTCGGTATGTTTGTTGATGAATCCCGCTAGCCGGAGTCTTTTTTTTAGGGGGTGACGGAATACGTCAGGTCCCGGGTCTATATTTCATTGTCGTTCGTTTCAGGTGAACGAGAGTGCGAGAGATACTATGCTTTAGGATTAAATTATCCTGTCAACCTCCACGATCATCTCGCCCAGGCCGATCATGGCATTGATGAGCGAGGCTTGTTTAAAAGAGGTTATTGATTCAGGTGTTATGTCAACTTCGCGGATCAGCCCTGCCTGAAGCAGCTCTGCACGCCGTGTCCCTTTGAGCAGGGGCTCTGACGGTGTGACCCATCCGGAACTGTCGAGTAAAGCAATATTGGAAAATGATGTATCGGTAACATGCCCGTTTTTAATTATTAGAATATCATCGCATCCTTCCCTCGATTTCATCAGCGCGTCAAGGGCCCCTCTCTCTTCATATTTATACTTGTAGTCGATATCGTCGCCGGCCACCATTTTTAGGCTTGAGACTTTTCTCCGGATATAAGGGATGAACTCGATCATGAGTATGTCCAGTTCATATATCACCCTGCATTTGAATGTGCCGCGTCTACATCCGTCAGGGACTGATATTATTTTACCCAGGTCGATGTCGGTGAGGGCGCCATGGAGTTCCCGGCGTGAAGCATTGAGACGCCTGTTGTGGAAGGTCATGTCGGGGAGCAGGCCGTCGGTAATGTTCAGCGATTCAATTAATCGGTACATATACTTTGTCCACCAGTTCCTTGTATTCGGATTTCGGGTCGCTATACACGGTTATTCCTCCTCCGCTTTTGTAAAACAACCCTTCCCCGGTTTGTTCGATAAATCGTATCATGACGGCACTTTCAACGGCATCCCCGTCAAAGATTCCAAAAACGCCGGTGTAGTATCCGCGATCATATTCCTCGGCTTCTTTTATTATTTCAACGGTTTTTTTCTTGGGCGCACCGGTTATCGATCCGGCCGGGAGCAGGGCTGAGAAGATGCTTCCTATCTGGCCATGGTATTCGGCGTCAAGGGTCCCCGTGATGATCGAGCTCGTCTGGAGCAGTTCCCCCTCGTGGGTGGGAATTTTTTCTATGTACCTGAATTTTTCAACCGTAACGTTACGCGATACCATATTCAGATCGTTCCGCATCAGGTCCACAATTGTGACATGCTCGGCGAATTCCTTTTCATCATTCATCAGGATTGTTTCCGCGCAGGGAATGCGGGCATCAATTGTTCCTTTCATCGGGAATGTGGAAATTTTTCCTTTCTGAATCCTCACAAATGTCTCTGGGGAGAAGACCACGAAACGGTCTTTTACATACAGGCGATACTGCGCGGTACTGCGGTCGAATATTTCTTTCAGGCCCAGGTTTGTCCTGACATGTGTCGGGAAGGTTAGATTGAGAAGGTATGAATCCCCCTGACGCTGATGCATCGCTACGCGATCGAAGGCCGCTTTGTAGCGTTCATATGGTACCGGGTGTTTATCAAATGTAAATTGAATAAAGTTCTTATTTTTATATTCAAAATTTTGCATTCCATTAATACTAAATGAAATTTCTGAATTGTCAATTTTCGCAAGGGGAATGATTATCGGCTGTCGAAGATCAAAATCGATTATGAATAAAAAAGGGGTCTTTTTTTTCCCGAGGCTGTTCATTATATCGAAGCAGGTATTCATGCATTAATTTTCCTTAACGTCGTCATTCCCATGTAGTGGTGTATCGTTTATTGCTCGATGCCATCCCCATGTAGTGGTGTATCATTCATTACTCGATGTCATCCCCATGTAGTGG
>JBFZEZ010000438.1:0-2630 GCA_041306585.1 Spirochaetota bacterium
CCCTTCGGGGGATTTAGGGGGCTCTTCACAAGCATTGATTTAATATAAAAAAATACCCGGTATAATACCGGGCAATATTTTTGTTGTGGGGTATAGAAATGATTTTTTAAAAAAATCCGAATAGAATGGAAACTAAAAAATATCCTCTGGAAACTTATTTGGCATAATGATATCAAATCGTATGATTCCAATACAAAAATTGTAGAATATACATGTTTAAATCATCATTTAAGATAAAAATTGGAAACTATTTATTATTACATGGAAACTATATACAAAGAAGCTTACTATTTGCAAGAATTTTTTAAAAAAAACATCATAAATGCCCAAAAGTATTATTCTTGACAGGCGTATTCTTTAAGATCATTATAATAATAACATGAGGAATATTTGCAACCAACCCTTGGATGCGGTCTCTCATATTCCATGCACGCAACCGGATCAAACAGCACATTGGTTTAACAAAATGCATAACATTATTTTATCTTTTATCTGTTTCATCTTCATCTCCACGTCAGCATTTGCTGAGAATACTTCCATAAATAATGCCCTGCCGGAATCAGGTGTGATACAACAAGAAAAAAATCCCATCATCACCCCATGGTCTTTGTACAGTTATGGTATTTATTATAAAAATATGGCAGTGCTGAATCCCGCTGACCGAAAACGTGGCTTATACCTCGAAAAAGCAATCGATAATTTTATGCGGGCCGCTGAACACGGTCTATCACTTGATAGATTATATTCCCATCTTTCAGAATGTCATTACTACAGGTTCGAGTTTGACAAGGCATTGGATTACGCACGTAAATCACTTGATATGGACAAAAAAAACATCGATCCATACAAATTGATATTCAAAATCTACATTGATATCCAAAAGCCGGAGGAAGCGGCAGCCATACTGGAAGAATATCTTAAGGTCAATCAAGACGACATCCAGATACAGTTTGCCCTTGGTGAGCATTATTACATGAAATTAAACAATGCAGACCGGGCGCGGGATTCGTTTATGAAAGTTCTTGCCATATCAGCCAGGGTTGCGGCTGATGATGAATACGTTGTGCGATCGTATTATTTCCTCGGCTACATTGCTTACATAAAAGGGAACTACAAGGATGCGATCATCAACTTCAGCAAGGTCCTTGAAATTAATAAAGACAACCCAAATGTGGTTTACATGCTCTCTATTCTTCACCTCGGCCTTTATCAGCTCGACGAGGCACGGGTATATGCACTCAGGTATCTTGAAAAAAAACCTGATGATCCCCTAATGCATGCGGTCATCGGTATTATACTCTATATGCGCAATGATTTATCCGCCATCGATCACCTGCGCATCGGCACGAAAGCCGGCTCCATCGACGCCCTTGTTTCCAAAGGCCTTTACAATGAAATGCTGAGGGATGATGATAATGGGGAGGAAATTCTTGAAAAAATCATTAAAATACGGCCCGACATTATCGCCCCCCATATTGCCCTTGCGCGTATTTCAAAAAGAAAGAACAAGACGGGTCAATCTTTTAATGAATGGCTGAATGCCGGTATCCTTTCATATCAAAACCGGCTCTATATTGAATCCCTGCGATGTTTCACTGAAGCCCTTGCCCTCAACAAGGGAATACCCGGCTTATATTATTATCTCGGAAAATCACACGAAGAGATGGGGAACATCTCCCAGGCGATACTGAATTATAGACAGGCATACACACTCAAGCCGGAAAGCGACCTGATGCTCCAGATCGGATATCTTTACGCCGTGAAACAGGATTACAATACGGCCTTTGCAATTTTTGACACTATACAAGCTAAAGAACCCACAAATTCAAAATCCTATTTTTTCCGCGGGCTCATGTATATCTGGAAAGAGGAATACAGGGAAGCTGAAATTGACATTAAAAAAGCAATTTCACTAAATGAAAACACTGAACCATACTATTTTTATCTAGCTGTTGCCCTTGAAAAGATGAAAAAAATCGATGAAGCAGCCCAGTCGCTCGAGAAAGCGATCTCCAGTGACCCGGCGAGCGGGCGCTCGCACAACTTCCTCGGATACCTGTATGCCGACAACAGCATCAACCTGGAAAGGTCAATCATCCTCATACAACGGGCGCTGGAACTCGAACCCGGAAACGGCGCTTATATCGATTCCCTCGGCTGGATATACTATCGGCAGGGAAATTTCAAGACTGCGCTTGAGCACCTTCACCGGGCTGAAATCATACTGGAAAAAAGCAAGACCCCGGACCCTGTTGTCTACGACCATCTGGGAGACGCCTACGACAAACTTGGCAACACCAAACGGGCTATCCAATATTGGAAAAAGGCCATCGAGATGAACGATGATCGGGACATAAAAGAAAAAATAGCAAGGAGCCGAAATAACACAGATGAGCAGTAGAGCATATTTCAATCTCTTTTTCACGGTAGTTATCGCATGCACCGTCGCGTGCGAAAAACAGGGAATCCGAACCGGCCAGGGAGCAGTGGGCTCGCCGAAGGGGACGCTGTCTAAAAAAGAAAGGAATGCCCATTTCTTAAAGCTCATTTCAACGGTCAATGAAAAGGCCCCCGCAACACTCTCAACGCAGCTCATAATCGACGGGACCAATAAAAATAAAAAATTCAAG
>JBFZEZ010000439.1:0-7743 GCA_041306585.1 Spirochaetota bacterium
CATAAAATTATCATAACCGGAAAGGTCCATAAGGCCGTGTCCGCTCAGGTTGAATATTATGACTTTCTCTTTCCCTTCTTCTTTAGCCTCTTTTGCCTTACGGATTGCTGCGGCAACTGCATGGCTTGTTTCCGGTGCAATTATGATACCCTCTGTCCTCGCAAACAAGAGGGCCGCATTGTAGCACTCAGTCTGATGTATTGCCATCGGAGTCATGAGACCTTCAACGACACCCTGTGAAACCAGTGGCGCCATGCCGTGATACCGGAGTCCTCCCGCATGAATAGGGGGCGGCACAAAAGCATGTCCGAGTGAATGCATCGGCATGAGCGGAGTCATCTTAGCGACGTCCCCATGGTCGTACACAAACGGCGCCCTGGTAAGGGTCGGGCACGAAGCCGGCTCGACTGGGATAATTTCGATGTTCGCCCCATTGATTTTATCATATGCAAACGGAAACGCAAGTCCTGCGAAATTGCTACCGCCGCCTGCGCAGCCGATGACAACATCGACCTTCTTCTCTCCGATTTTTGCGAGCTGCTTCTTTGCCTCAAGCCCGATAATCGTCTGGTGCAGAAGGACGTGATTTAGTACGCTGCCGAGGGAATAGCGGGTTTGCCCTGTCGCATCGGAAACTGCCTCTTCAATCGCTTCGCTGATCGCAATCCCGAGACTCCCCGGGGTATCGGGATATTTTGCAAGAATATCTCGCCCTGCTTGAGTTTCTGTGCTCGGGCTCGGCACGCATTTTCCGCCCCATGTTTCCATCATAATCTTTCTGAAGGGCTTCTGCTCAAAACTGATCCTGACCATGAACACCTTGCACTCAAGTCCCAGTATTGAACAGGCAAATGAAAGCGCGCTCCCCCATTGGCCCGCCCCTGTTTCTGTGGTCAATTTTTTAATGCCGAACTCTTTATTGTACCATGCCTGCGCGACAGCGGTATTGGGTTTATGACTCCCGGCAGGGGAAACACTTTCATTTTTATAATAGATACGGGCCGGTGTCCCAATGGCCTGTTCAAGGAAACGCGCCCGGTGCAGCGGTGAAGGCCTCCAGCGATATAATATATCGAGTATTCCTTCCGGTATATCGATCCATCGCTGCTGGCTCATTTCCTGCTCAATTAAATTCATCGGGAATACGGGGGCCAGTTGGTCGGGGCCGATCGGGTTTCCATCAGGTCCCAAGGGAGGAAGCATCGGTGAAGGAAGATCCGCGGCAAGGTTATACCATTGCCGTGGTATCTCGCTCTCATCAAGAAATACTTTTGTAAGCATGGTGAACTCCTTTATAGTTATTACTCTTTAACAGTCTGCATGTACCTGTCTATCATGGCTTTGAATACTGATTTATCTTTCTTTAATTCCCTGGATCCGCGTGTGATTTTACAGAGGCTTATGCCGAGTTTTTCAGAGATTTTTCTTTGACTTAAACCTGACCGCAAAAGCTTCACGAGCTCCCAGCGCGATGAGATCTCTTTGATCTCATATTTTGTCAAAATACTCTTCAAAAAATTTTCGATCACCTGCGGGTCATCGGTAAAAGCAAGGACCTCTGATATTTCTTTAATTTTATCCATAAAAGCCAGACACGACCATAAAAAAACAGTGTTTCTATCAATAGAATCATAACTGCATATTTATAAAGATTGTCAAGTTTTTTTAATTATTTTATTCGGGTGTGAATTAAATTCCGGGGCGCCAGAATACAGATCTTTTTAACTATGGTTGATGGGCAAAGTTATGACATTCATGGAACAATATAGTTTTTATTTTGATTACAGCAGATTGGATCCAATTGTCACCGCCTTTTGCCGGTGCTCCCGCTCCTCAATCATCCCGCGTAATCCATGGATAAACACGGCAAGGCGACCGAATACCCTGTCCATAAATGCAAAATGCAGTATGTTATGCGCCAGCAGACACAGGTTGAACCGGATTACACCCAGGTCCAGGGCATTTAAATACAGTATGTGATAGAAATCATCGCTGTTCAGATCACAGCCGGTCATTTCCTCAAGCTTCAAACGATATCTTTCAGCGCACGCGGCAAACTTCTCGAAGGAATTTTCTTTATCAACAACATAGGATAAAAATTCCACAAGATCATGCTGGGGGTTCTGAAAGCAGGGGACCTCCCAATCATACACGACAAGATCAAACCCATCATCGTGACGGCGCATGCATATATTGCGAGGGTTGAAGTCATTGTGGGTGAGGGTCCGGTGATATGCTTTCATCATGTCGTTATTCGCATCGATTGAATCAATAAAATCGACAAAAATATCAGCAAGATCATCGCCAAAGAGTTCAGGATACCGGTCACAGTTATATCTCGTCATCTCGTAAAGAAGTTCACACATGCCGCGCGTTGGATTTCCTCCCCCCTCGTTGATGTTCATCACAGGCTGCAGTTCATGAGCCCTGTCAAAATAAAGGGCGTGCATCGCCGCCATACTGTCAAGCACACATCCAATCGTCTCTTCATTCCAGCCGCTACTATCATCTGCAGCATTGAGCATTGAACAGGAAGAAAGGTCTTCCATGAGAATAGCATAGATCCCCTTCCGATCGTCCCTTTGCACCCCGAAAATTTTCGGGGCAAATGCCAGCATCTCCCTTTTCGCATTACGGTAAAATTCAATTTCACGCACCGCACTCCCATGGAAGCCAAAAAGGACGGAATTCGCTTCGAAAAGCCCCGGGAGGATATCATCCCCGGAAAGCTTTGCCATATCACATGCAGCTTTTATGAGGGCGCCGTCATCTGTCTTGAGTTTTAACACAACCGGCAGATCGCTTCCAACGCCATCTCGCATAATGCTGAGGCAATACCTGAAAATCCCGTTTAACCGGGACCCCTTACCCTGCCCCATACGCGAAATAATCCCGGTTTTGTTCTCAAAAAGTTCCTCCCGAAATGATACTATCGAAAAGTGCGGGTCTGACAGGAGTGAAGTGAAAAATATTGTATTGATCCCTGACCGTGTGAGTCCCGAAGCGGGCCGGTTCCTCCCGAATTTTTCATGGGCACGCACAAAATCATGGGAATGAACAGCTGATGACGTTGAGATATCCAGTGCAAGGCATGTTGCAGCGATAATTTCCGCAAGCCTGAATGCCCCCCCCTGCCCATGGCAGCCCATGATTGACAGACATTCGTGCTGAGTGGGGAGTCGCGTCCCTCCTCCGATAGTGCCGATCACCAGAGATGGAAGTTCTGCATTGAAAAGTATTCCATCACCCCGCTGACTGGCCTCAAATATCCCGAGTGATGATTCATGAACGGAAGCGATATCTTGTCCGCTGCAGGTAAACACCCCGGCGATTACATTCGCAAAATTGACGTTCATACCCAACATCCCCAATCGTCTGCCGGCAATACCGCCGGTCTGAAACTGCCGCATATAGGCAGGGACTGATACTTTGAGAATGTCACCGAGCATTTCCCCGGACACATAACAGCTGGCAATTACATTAATGCCCCTTCCGGTAATAAAATTCTGGATATTGACTTTTTTATCACCTGCCATGTTGCCCTCTATGATGTAATCGACAAAGCCGATGGACCTGTCATCCTTGATATTTCGAACAATCCACTCGCATGCCATAAAAGTACAGGCTGTAGTCATATTCTGACCGGCAGCATCCCCTGTGCTGAAGAAGAACTGCAGATTGAGCATATCGCCAAAAATGCTGGTATTCAGGAAAAGAAGTTCTGCAACAGATGATACACTTTCAGCCTCCTTTTTTATCCGGACATAATTGTTCTTCACCCATCGCTCGAGGTTTATGGCGCCATCCATATCGGCGCAGAAGAATACCGGGGCCCGAAGCATCCGCTGATGGACAACATGTGTCCGCACGCCGCCGGCAGCATTGCACGCTTTTGCCCCCCTGCTTATTGATGCGATCAGGGCCCCTTCGGTTGTTGCAATAGGGACCGGAACAAATCCCTGGGCATAGAGGCCCCGTATCATCAAAGGGCCTGCAATGCCTACAGGCACCTGGACTGAACCGATATAATTTTCTATGTTCCCGGCGAGTGACTCAGGTGAAAATATTGACTGGCTGATAGAGTCAGTCGCTGCACCGAAATTTCTTTTCAGCCAGTCGCGCCTGCTCTTGACTGCATCAGAAGAATATTGAAGTTCGCCGGGGAAATGGGGGAGGTTTTCAATTATTTCGCCACCTTCCGCTGATCGCAAACATGAGTTAGTTGACTCATTGATTTGATGTTCAACATCAGCATTCTGCACACGGACCCCAAGACTCAAACGGCCATCGGCATAATCCCGCTGCATGTGAACGATCGGAAGATTTTCAATCGTCGAATTGTTATCCGGCTTGCCGAGATACAATTTTGAAATAAAATCGCCAATTGCCGCCTCGGTATGACCTTGCATGATAAGCCGTATGCCATGTGAGGAATAATCAACGATTGCTCCGTCATACACCTTCTCTTTAATCATTGCCATGACAGGGGGCTGTTTATGAACATCAAAAAATTTTCTGGGATTTGACCTTCTCATACTTGCTGATTTATTCATGAAAACACTCCTTCATTTTTAACATAATTTACTCGACGTATAACAATTAACGAATGAATTAGTATATCTGAAGCAAGCTATCCAAGCTATTTATTCTGCGATGCGTATGGTTCCCGGATCGCGCCCTGCGGAACTCGCTTCGCTCAGACGGTCCTCGGTCACGATCCGGGAACCATACGCATCTATTGTCGTTAACGAGCAAAGTTAATGCATTCGTGAACCATCCTTTTTAAACCCTTACACAATAATCAATTGAGGAAGTGTATCAATGCATTGGAATTAAAACAATCATGAAACTGACGATTGCGGTGTAAGGCTTCAGCTTATTGCCATGTACAACTTATGACGATACGTTCGAAGAATTTTTGTCATCAGATCTGATATCCTCATTTTTATAAACCCACTGGATCGCGAACTTGACGAGCTGGGCAGAGTTTACGAGATTGAGTTTTGTTTTAATCCTTTCACGATATGTTCCCACCGTCGATATACTCAGGGTGAGGGCGCTGGCAATCTGCCTGGAATTGAGACCATTTCCTATCAATCTGAATATTTCCAGTTCTCTGTCGGCAAGCTGACTAAGCGAATCCTCACCCTCACGGGGCGACTCCCACAAAATATTTTCAAGCATTTTATCTTTCAGACTGCTGCTCAGATATGTCCCGCCGTTCATGACATGATATATCGCCTCAACGACCTTCCCTTCGCTTTCCTGCTTAAAAACATATCCACGCGCACCGGCCCTGATTGCCCGTTCAAGGTATTCCCTTTCATCGTGCATGGAAAGGACCAATATATTGATTTGTTTATATCTGCTTTTTATTGCTTTGATCAGTTCAATTCCGCTGACCCCCTTCAGGCTTAGGTCGACAATGACAATGTCCGGGAAGCAGGAATTAAGGGCCGCAATTGCCTGATTCGCATCTTCGGCTTCTCCGCACACGAATATCCCTTCCTGGCTGTTGAGGAACTGCCCAAGTCCCCGGCGGATTATCGGATGATCATCCACAATAAAAACATTGATCTTCTTATTGCTGGTTTTAACAATCATAACAACTCCAATTATTTAGACAGATAACAGCTGATCACACTCCGCCCTGATGTGTACGCATCATCGTCATTGTACCGCTTCAAAGCCGGCAGTGTGAATCTCATTATTCATATCAAGAATACACGAAATCATGGTTTTCCCCGCATCATCCAGACCGATACTGAGCGCTGCACGGATGATGTCCGATCGGTACCGCATCAGGTTTAGCCCAAGTCCGTCCTTTTCCTCATAATGCTCGTCAAATCCAAAACCATCGTCCCTGATTGAAACCTCGAGCTTATTATTTTTAAGAAGCAGGCCAACATCGATGTTCTTTGCGTTGCCATGTTTGATGGCATTATGAATTGCTTCACGAATAATATAATAAATGTGCGTGGCCACAGAATTATCTGTTATTTCAATTTTTTCATCATAAACCAGCCTGCATGAAATTTCATAGATTTTTTCAATATTCATGCAGAGTTCATGTAATGCTGAAATCAGACCGCTTTCATTCATATGCACCGGGCACAGTCCCTTTGAGAGGATCCTGACATGCAATTTCGCCTCATTGATGAGGCCCATGATTTCCTCGGCAATGGACACCTCGGGGACCTGCATCTCCCTGAGTTTGTCGATAAGGAGGCGCGTCATATAACCGATCCCCGTAAAATACTGCCCGACCCCGTCATGCAGATCGTGACCTATTCTAATCCTTTCCTTTTCACTGATATCGAGGATTTCCTTTTCGAGCCTGCGCTGCCGCGTAATGTCCCTGCAATAGATTGCAAGACGCTCAACCGCACCATCATGGTTAAACACCGGGTAGATGTAAGTATCATATATTACTCCATGTATCGCTTCATCGAAATGAATGAATTTTCTCGTGCGGACAACCTCAGCGATCATCCTTGTGCGAAGTTCAACGGCATCAGGGGGATAATATTCATATATGGAATGCCCAAGCACATCTTCAACCCGCCTCCCCAGCCTTTTTGCCTCATATTCATTCATGACAAGGATAAAACCGAGGGGATCAATCATGGTAAGGGAACGAGTCGTCACGTTTAAAAGCGCACGCATTTTCTCCTCATTGGTCCGCAGCACATCTTCAACCTCTTTACGTTTGGTGATGTCGCGGGAAACCCCGAGAATGCCCCATGCCTTTCCACGCTCATTTCTTAAAAAAGAAAATGTGGCTTCAACCCATATAGTGCCCCCATCCTTGACCTTTATTCGCATATCAATTTTTTTCACCCTGTTCTGGTCAATACCCGGATTCCCATCCTGACCCAACTCCTCTTCGAGTAAAATCATTGCTGTTTTAAAATCTTCTTCATTAAGCATATCTTCCAGTTTTAATTCCCTTCCTTCTCCAATAGAATACCCGGTAAGCATGGTAACGGCCTTATTGATGTAGGTGAACCTGAGTGAATTAATATCTACAATAAATATATTCTCGCTGATCGCTTCAGTAAGAAGCTTGCTCTTCTCGTATGTCAGGCTCATATTGTCAAGTATTGAGATTTTATCAATAAACCCGCCGAGCATTATCGAAATCTGCTTTAAATAAGAAAACACAATATCATCTTGATTATCATCAATCGCGGGGTTTTCACATAGAATCGATCCGTGCCATACTCCCCTCACAAAGATCGGCACAATAACAGTCCGATAAATCCCATTCGACTTCATAATAATACGCTTTTCATGAGGAAGGGAATCAACCGGGATGCTGATTACCTCACCACCGGCAAGCTGTGCAAGCCATTGGTATGCATAAAAATCAAAATCAGGAAAAAGATCCTCATCGGATCCGTCGCGCACATAACTGTCATCAGAAACAACCGATATGATAAACCGAAAAGCTCTGGTCCCATGATTATCAAAAAAATTCTCAAATAATGAAAGCCGCGATGTTCCGCTCGAAGTGCAGATGTATCTCATCAGCTTTTTGAGGGTCAAATTAAACTGTTTTGCATTGATTTGAATTTCATGAATGGAAAGGATCTTCTGGCACTCTGAAAGGATTTCCTGATATCGTGTCCGGGTCCCCAATTCACCGTTCATCCTGATCATCTTCTTGATCATTTCCATGAACATGGTGAAAATTTCTCCAATTTCATCCTTCCCTTTCCCTGAAGAAGTCTGACTAAAAAG
>JBFZEZ010000440.1:0-2972 GCA_041306585.1 Spirochaetota bacterium
GGAATATACTATTTCTTCCATTTCACCGATTTTTTCCCTGCAGTTTTTGTCGTTTTTTTCCATGATATTTTTTATGTGCATATATTTCTGGCCCTCGCCCGGGTCGTCCTCGAAATAATCATAATGGATGACCGCCGTCACATGCGGACGGAATTTGTTGATCAGGCGCGCCCGGTATGGCATTTCATATTCACTCATGAAAAATTTCAGTTTTTCCCTCTTTGTCGGTCGTTGCAGCAGATAATCGGCCTTCTCTTGTGTGATGAATTTTTCCTTCAGTTTCTCTTTTACCGATTTTACGAAATCCTCACGGAGCCATCGCTCATAACTTTTGTTGAACACCATCCTGCCCTCATTCCTGGTGAGCATTACTTCGGCGCCGTCCTTCTCGAGCATCTCTTTGACAATGGTTGCGGTTGCGAGGTTGAGGCGTGCTTCAAAAAATTTCAGGCGTTTACCGTCCGGCTGAATGATCCATATGGACCGCGCTTCATCAATTGCCTCTTCCATCGTTTTCGCGGTATGCCCCGGATCAAGGGCAACCCGGAGTCCCTTGAGAGGCCTGGCGCTCTCCCGGGAAGGGACGTATGTGCCCTTATCAAGGGAAGCGATTTTACTGATAAATTCCGGGGAAAAGCGGGACCCCCCTTTTGCCGTATATGCTTCGGTAACAGCTTTTTCATCGAGGACACTGAACATGCGGACAAACGTATCATATTCATCCTTGAAGATCCGGCATTCAATGTTCCCCGCTTTTTTGTCCTTTCGCGTCGCGTACATCGTGATCGAGTCCGATTCGATTGAAAAAAAATGTTTAAGTGAGGGATCAGCAGTTATGAGCGAAAGGCGCTTCGACCGTTCATCGCACGAGGTGAGGGTCAGCAGGATGAGTGATGTTTGGATAAATAAGAGTGGTACTAAGAATATTTTTTTTATATTTTTCAATGAATGTTCCTCGCGTATGGAATGGTATCCAGTTGTTGATTCTTCATTAGTCTTATCAATACGTCATTTCCGAGTCAATACGTCATTTCCGAGTCAATATGTCATTCCCGCGCAGGCGGGAATCTGTTAGTTACTATGAATGTAATCATCAGCACATTATTTTATCGATACAATCGATTGTCCCGTCCGGATGTATATTGGAATGATCATCATCGATCGGCACCAGGATCCCCGCCTGTGCGGGAATGACGTATGATGTATATCGTAACCATCCCATCTTGACTCGCTGTCACAAGTACCAGTTGATTTTCCGGATCATGACGGACATCACACCCTTCTGCCGTGATTTTGAACCCATGCGGATATTGAATGCGGGGCACGAACAATTCGGTCGGTTCCCCGATAGTGATATCAGCCTCGAATATAAATGTAAATATGCCGCGTTTCCGGTCGAAATTCATCGAAAGAGGCGTCCCCTGCGTACGGCGTGCAAATGGCCTGACAAATCCTTCGCATGCACGCCCGCCGCTGTCCGGATCGGCCGGGTTGTCCTGCTGGTCCCGCGAGAAGATGCTGAAATCCTCCTGGTTCCAAGTGTCGCCGATCCTCAGGTCGTTGCGGTTAGACGCAGTATAGACCCATTGGGTCCCGTGAAGCAGGTGTGCGTCAAGGGCATTATATATGAAGTTAAGCGCTGCAATATGTTCTTTCCATATGTTGGCGGTTCGCTTTCCCTTTGCCCATGCGCGGTATGCACGGCCGCCGGAGAGGTCGAACGGTATGCCGAATTCTCCAATGAGAGTCGGGACACCCCCGTTTAATCCCTGTGAATCCTTTTTATACCTTGCCAGTTGTGACTCAAACATTTTTTTGATCCCGTTTTTCCCAAATACAGGCCTGCGGCGGACGCCGTCGACCGTTATCGGGTAATGGAATTTTTTAGTGATAAGGGTAAGGCCGTCGTACCAGTGCGATGCGTTGACCGTGCCCTCGGGAAGCCCCGCTGGGAGTGTTGTCTCGTAATAGTATCGTTGCGCATCGACGTTTGCAAACAGGAGCCAATCTTTTTTTATACTTCGCATTGAATCCGTTACTCGATGGGCGAATGGAACAAAATAATCTTTTTCGAACGTGACTGTTCTGCCGCCGACCTTTTGAAAAAAGTCGTTGTGGAGTATGCGGTATGTGGCGTCTGGACCAGGTTCCCATGCGCCGGCGTCAATGAACGGATCGTTATGGCCCGGCAGCCACAAGGGTACCCTGTCTTTATTTATCACGACACGCCTTTTCTGCACAATCCCCCCGCGGAGAAAAGATACCGCCAGTTCCGGCGCTACCACAGTATTACCGTGAGAGGCATGCAGGCAGTCAATAGGGGAGAGTGCTATCCCTGGCATGGTCATGTGGTCGGATGTATCAGTAAAACGTTTGTCCATAGGGACGCCGATCCAGCCGCACCCCGGTTCGTTAAGGGTGTCGAAGCCGAGAACGTTCGGGAGATGAATGACTCGGCGTGCAACTTCGCGCTGGCAAGCGCAATAGTGTTCCTGCAGGTAATCCTGGATGTTCTTGCCATTTACTCTGAGCTGCGGGGCGAAATCATTCCCGGCAAAAAACAGTGTCCACATAATAGCATTTGCCGCGAAACGGTAATTATTGCTCCAGCACATGGTCGGATAATTATCCTCCTGCCGGGGGCGCGGGTCGCTGTAGTCGTAATCGTGCTGCATGACACGTGCAGCTCCAGATGCTGAAATGTTCCTGTAATCGATCCCCGCTTTCTCGAGGGTCCAGCAGGGCGCTCCGTCCCCCCCGGACATGCGGCTCCACGCGTCCTGATGGAAATCTATGAAAACGTACATCCCGAATTCACCCGCCCTGCGGCATATTTCAGTAAAATAATCGAGGTATGCCGTGTCGTATATGCCCGGCCCGGCGTGTTCTATCGCCTCCCATGTGGTAAGGAGACGGAGTGCATTGAACCCCCAGCTTTTCAACCGTGTAAAATGCTCATCAGCCTCATTGAG
>JBFZEZ010000441.1:0-3179 GCA_041306585.1 Spirochaetota bacterium
AAATAGCCCGAACATATACCCACAACAATTTTCCCCATTAAAAGCGCAACACCCGTTCAGGAACCCCCTGATCTTGTCTTTTATAAATAAACCGTTAAAAAAAACGACACCTTCTGGACGATTATTTCAAAAGCATCGCTTGATATCGACACCCTGATGACAGTGAATAAACTTATCACACCGAAAGATGTCAAACCGGGGATGACAATATTTATTCCCAATATGCGCGGGATCATTGCTGATCTTTCAAAAATTGATGAAATCGCTGAAAATCTCAAAAAAAATAAGATCAAACCTGAATATATATTTAAAACCAATAAAATATCATCGCTTGCAGAGGCCGATAAGCAATTTATATTCGTCCCCTGCGGTAAAATAACCGAACTTGAACGCTCACTTTTCCTGGGAACTGGATTCTTGTTCCCGCTTGAGGAAGGATACAGCACATCCGGATTCGGAACACGCAGGAACCCGCTTAACCGCAGCAGTTTCGAATTCCATTCGGGCGTCGATATTGCATGCCCTGTTAAATCAAAAGTATACGCTGCTCGCGATGGTGAGGTAGTCTATTCAGGCTTCCAGGGGGGATATGGATATCTTGTTGTCGTGCAGCATGAATATGGTTACCAGAGTTTTTACGGTCACTTGAGCAGGACCACATCCGTACCAGGCGACAAGGTTAAGGCCGGGGATATCATCGCATATTCAGGGAATACAGGGAGAACAACAGGGCCTCATCTCCATTTCGAAGTGAGAAAGGGATTCAGGGCCGTCAATCCCGGTATTTTAATCCACAGGTAATAGAATTTTTCTGATTTCATCGGTCAGAGCGCTCACCGCGTCCTCTGCACGAACTCTCCCGAGCTTTTCTCCGCGCGTAAACAGAAGCAAACTGCCGCTCCTTGCACCGGCAAGACCTGCATCTGCCTCTTTCGCTTCACCGGGTCCGTTGACCTCGCATCCCATGACAGCTATTGTTATGGTTTTCTTTCTCTCTTCGAGAATGCTGAAGAATTGTTCATGCAAAGTTTTATCAACTTCTTTCGCAAGGGCCAGGATATCAATTTCAGTATCAGTACGTCCGCATGTGGGACAGGAGATGATGCGTATCCGGGGAGTCCGCTCTGCTACAGCTTCAAGAATTTTTTTCCCCACAATTACTTCATCGACAGGATCACCGGTCATAGACACGCGGATGGTATCTCCAATCCCATCCATGAGCAAAGATCCGATTGCGATCGTGCTGTTTACAACGCATGTGACCCCGTAACCGGCCTCGGTTAAACCCACATGCAGTGGATAATCTTTTTTTCCTGCGAACAGACGGTACGATTCTATGGTATCGAATATATTCGATGATTTCAACGAAACAACGATATCGTGAAAATCATTATCCTCAAGTATGGTTATATGCTGCAGGGCTGAATCTACAATATTTTCAGGGGTGGGATGCGGATATTTTTTGCGATCGATAGAACCGCTGTTCACACCGATGCGGATTGGCACGCCATTGTCCTTTGCCGCCCTGATTACCTCCCGCACCCTCTCCTCGCCCCCGATGTTCCCCGGATTGATGCGGACCTTATTCACCCCTGCCCGAATTGCAGCAAGGGCAATACGATAATTGAAATGGATGTCGGCGCTCAAGGGTATCGGTACGTATGGCGTTATTTTCGCAATTAATCCTGCGGATTCTTCACTCATGATCGCGACGCGTACCATGTCAGCCCCTTCTTCTGCGAGGCGGTTGATCTGGCGGATGGTGCCATCAACATCCTCAAGGGGAATATTGGTCATCGACTGAATCGAAACCGGGGCATCGCCGCCTATCGCAATGGCGCCGACCCTTACCTTTCTTGTCTTCATGCGTTTTCTCATTGGACGACCTGCATCATGTAAATTTTAAAACACAATAAAAGCAGATGGAATAAAATTTCTATCATTTTTTTGATATTTTACTCATCATGCTAATCTCTAATTTGCAAAAGCTATCATAGACTTGAAAACCCTATGTCATCCCCCCACCAATGTCCTCATTTTACTAAGTATTTTCTTGTTAAACATGGCGCCTTCCAAAATTCCCCGATACAAATACTCCGAACGTCTGGCGATCATCTCATCCCCGGCCGGGGCGTCAGGGCCCTCGATATCGTATCCTTCTGTGATGGTATGGACAACTTTCTGGATCGTTAAGCTGATCATGTCCTTAATGTTCTCTTTTGACTGGATGAACGCATCGGTTTCCGAAAGCTTTTTGAGGAGGAAGTCGAGCTTCCCCTGGTCGCGTCTCCCCCCGGAAAGCAGGGCAGCGAGGTTCATGGAAAAAACGATTCCGCGTTCAAGGGAAGGAATGAGGGAATCAATGTCGGAGAGCATCCCGGCTATAACCGCATCAAGTTTCTCCCGGACTGACACGTCATCCCGACCGGGCTCCCGACCGGGCTCTGACCCCGGTCGGGATGCCCGTTCGATGATGTTCATTGGGTCTATCGTGTTGTTCAATACGATATCGCCGGATTTCATGTGGAGCATCCCGGGGATGCATGCACCGTCCGCAGTCGCGTTGATAATGCGGGTGTCCATCTGCCGTTCAAACCAGGAGAGGAATATCATCATCTTCTGATTTGTATGAACGTTCCCCGAACGGATGCCTTTCACAAAAATTTTCGGCAGGGCGCAGAGCTGTGACCTGTTAAACATCTCCACGTTCCTGAGCCTGTTCGTTTTCAGGTGGATCTGCTCATCAAGATATGATCCGCGCACATGTGCATAACCAGCAGTAAACGAAAGGTCCTGCCCGACCATGACTATCGGTGAGGCCCCCATTTTTCGGGCAAGGTCAAAGGCATTGGTCGAAACCGAACCGCCGTGGTCCCAGTCCCCTTTTTCACCGGTAATTTTTTCTATCCATTTCATACTATTAAAAGCAATCCCCGTGACCGCACGCCTCCCGCGGTAGAGCCTGAAAACTGACGGGTGGACCGTGGCATCAGCAACAAGAATAGTCCTGCATGGTTTGACCCCTTCGAAATAGCGTGCATTGATGACCTGGGCATCGACAGCAACGCAAAAGTGGGGTTCTATCCCGTTTTTGAGGAGTGTCTTAAATGCAGTGTCGACTGCGATGACGACCGCCCTCCCGATGTTTTCCCTGATAAAAGGGATGCTCTCGGTGAGGG
>JBFZEZ010000442.1:0-3959 GCA_041306585.1 Spirochaetota bacterium
GAATTGGATAAAGACCTTGATGACAATATTTTTAATCTACAATTCCAGCTCAAATTTTAAAAAACACTTAAATACATTTGACTTGTTGTGAAATTAGAAAAATCGTACCTATTCAGAAAAATTTGTTACATCACAGTTTTTATGAAAATAGTTATGCATTTGCATTCTCCAAAGTCCCGCACCGGGGGATTGAAAGTTTTTTTTAGAATCATGCGTTGTGATGAATAATTATGCTGAAAAATTATGCATAATCTAAAAATTGTCTCCCCTATAGACTTTTTTTCTTGCTTTTCAATAATCACAGATGTATACTAAAATTTCAGTGTAATACAAAAAGAACAATATTCCCCATCAAGAGGTAAGTACCATGGGAAAGGCAGCCGAAAAAATCAACCTACTAAACAATCAAATTGAAGACCTTATTAAAGAGCGGGATTCCGCACAGATAGAAGCAATATATGAACGCAGGGAAGAACTTGAAAATGACCTGAAAAAGCTCGACAAAGAGATAGAAACACTCGACAAGGAATGCACCAATCTTGAAAACAACCTGAAAGACAAAAGCAACGACTATAACAGTAAACGAAAAATGAAAGAAAAACTCGCATTTGAAATTGATGAATTGTCAAAACAAATCTCAAAATCTGAAAAAGCCTTAAAAAAGGGATAGCATTCCTTAAATCGTTATTGACCTCCGCATCCAGTTCTGTTACACATTGTATTGGAGGTCTGAATGAAAATTCCATCCTTGCTCATGGCATTGCTGATTATTGTCATTGCTTCTTCGGTCATTGCCATAACTGACCCCAACCCCATCTCAATAAACTGGATCATGTTGACCTATTTGGATCTCCCCCGCGGGTATACAATTCATAAAAAAATGAGGGTGCACTCTGATCATGTTCTGACTTTTTATAATGACCCTACAATGGGCGGTAAACTACCAGCGCCGGTAGAAGTATCATATCAGACGCTCTACTTTGACGACAAGCCCAGGGGCACGATCCTTTTTTTTCAGTATGAGGATAAAGAAGAGGCCGCAAAGATAAGATATTATCTTCGTACTTACTTATGGGGAACTCGTGGTGGGCCGAATTCTGATATTCCGGAGGAGATGTTCTTGAAGGGTCGGTTCATCATGATCTTTTCATTCAAATATAAAAACGAGGAATCCCTCTGGCTCCGGCACCATTACAGCCTCTATAGCAAGGTCGATTTTACTTCGCGAAGGGAAAAATTCAGATTTGTCATGCAAAGAGCCGTGGAATATTCGCAGTCCTCCGGGGCGAAAGAATGCATCGAATTCCTGGAAAGAAACTATGTCCATATCAAGGATTTCAGCCTCGGTGAATGCATGCTTGCGAAAATGTATTTTACCCGGAAAGATTATGAAAATGCCGAGTATCACTATGAGGAGGCCCTGGACCTGCACAAAACAACAGACAGGATAAAGGATGCCGAGATACTCTGGGAAGCGTACGACCGCCTGGGAATAATTTACACAAAGACCGGCAGGGCAGACCGCGCCATCGTGCCGTATTACGAGGCATATGCGATTGCGCAATCCATCAAAGAGAGGAAATACCTTGCCGCAACCGCATATAATCTTGCGTGCGCACTCGCTATCATGAAACAATACAAAGGTGTGTATTTCTATTTGGGAGAAGCTATTAAAATAGATGCCTCATATAAAGAACGGGCAATTGAAGAGTATGATCTCCGCGAAGTCCTGAAACAAAAAAAATTTATTGAACTTTTTGAATAACCTTCTTTACATATCCTTTCAGTGAATACGCGTTCGGATAATAAAAAAAAATTCAAATGCTTGTTGACTTTTGAATTATCCTGCGGTAAATTAAAAAACAAATAAACGGAGGTATTTTCATATGAGGAATTACATTGTACTGCTTGCTATCACCTTATTTGTTTCTTTCTCACTTGGTGTATACGCCAAGGATTATACACCTGACGATTTGAAACTAAAAAAAGGGGATCTCCCGAAGGGATATGACTTAGGAAATAAAATAGCAACCATATCTCCCAAGCCGATATCTTTTTATGAAAAGCCTGACATGAATGATGCGCTCCCTCTGCCGGAAAAAAAAGAGTTTCAGGAGTTTGTTGAAAAAGGCAAAGCCCGCGGTACTATAATGTATTTCCAGTATAAAACACCGAAAGATGCTGAAAAAGTAAAAAAATATCTTACCGGATTTCTTTGGGGCGGCTCAAAAAAACCGAGCAATGACAACCCTGAAGAAATATTTCTCTTTGATAATCTTGTGATGGTATTATGCTTCCAATATCAGAGCGATGAGTCATTGCACATACGCACATTTTTAAGCGAAAAAAAAGGATTTGATCTGCTTACCAACGAGGAAAAATTCAATAAAATATTCAAAACCGCATCAGAATACCTTAAAAATAAAAAACTGAAAGACGGGATTGCATTCATGAATAAAAATAATGAAATCATCAAAAACTTCAGTCTCGGAGAACTCCTTTTCGCTGAATTTTATTACTCTGATAAAGACTATGACAATTCAGCCAAACATTACAAGCTTGCAGGCGATCTCCACAATAAAGGAAAAAAATTGCCGAGCGACTCCCTCCTCTTCCAGACATTCTACGGTTTGGGAAGCTCGCTTGCCCAACTCGAAAAAAACTTTGAAACGATTGACCCTTTCAAAAAGGCGCTTGATTATGCAAAAAAAACCGGCGAGAAGAACAATATTGCGGTTACCGCTTACGAATTGGCCCGTTCATATTGCAGAATCAGAAAGTTCAATGACGCTTTCCCGTATCTCAAAATCGCCATTCAAAACGATAATGAATTGAAAAGCTATGCACTTCAAGACGGAACATTCAGGGAGGCCCGTGAGCAAAAAAACTTCCAGGAACTTTTAAAATAGACGTAGAGAAGATGAATAAAAAACCAATTGATGTTTCGATTAAGGAACTTGAAGATATTTTAGAAAAATATTTCAAATCAGAATCAACAATAAATTATGCATTGAAAATTATCGGTCACCCTGGCGTCGGAAAATCCGCCATAGTGAAAGAGGTGGCGGAAAAAATCGGCTATCATTTCATAGATACTCGACTGGCTTTTAAGGAAAATATTGACCTGGGTGGGTACCCGGTCCCTGATCATTCTTCGCAAAGAATGATATACTATCGGCCGCGTTTTATTCCTCCGGAAACCGTTCCTGATGGGAGCAATGGGATAGTGTGGTTTCTTGATGAAGCGAACCGTGCCCACCCGACCGTCATCCAGACCCTCTTCCAGATTATAACCGAGCATATGTGCGGGGAGCATCCCCTCCCCTCAAAAACAGCGATTGTCCTTGCAGGCAATCTCGGCGAGAGCGACAATACAACTATTACGGAATTCGACGATTCGGCCCTTGACGGAAGACTTGCAATACTTCATCTGAAACCTGACGCACCGAACTGGCTCCATTGGGCGAACCGCTCCGGGATCCACCCGGCGATTATCCGCTATATCAGCATCTATCCGGAGAAGCTGTGGGATATGGAAAACATCAATCCAAACCCCCGCGGCTGGCACCAGGTGTCCCAGGCAATGAACCTCTCTTATGAACTCCCTACCGAGGATGATTTAAAATCGTACCTGGCAGACAACCCGGAGAATACCCTAATTAAAATTATCCTCTCTCTTATCGGCGAGATTACCGGAAGCGATTTTATTGCTCATATCACTGCCCCACGCGAAATTACAACAGAAGATATTTTATCGGGAAGCGAAAACAAACTTACCCTTATCGAAAACGGATCGATCCCCGCTGAAGATATTCTCTGGTCTCTTTCAGGGGCTCTGCACGTACTTAGGGAAAAAAAAATTACAGCCAACGGATCACTCCCGGATAAAGATCTGCTGGTCCTCGGAAATGTCCTCCAGTTTATAGGCAGCGCGAGGGCAGATACACGCATATCATTTT
>JBFZEZ010000443.1:0-6672 GCA_041306585.1 Spirochaetota bacterium
AACAAGGTGAGAGTCATTCAGCGTATGGCATACGAATATAATGACTTCGAATATCTCCGGTTGAAGATAAATCAGCAGTTCAATTTCAAAGATGTTCGCTCTATTTTTGATTGATGAGATATCCCAACATAGTGGACAGGGCTATTTTTTTTAAAAACAGAGTTCCTTTGATTTCACCCCGGGCACAGGGAGCGAAATCAGTGAAAGACACGGAGCCAGGAGAGGCCCCTGGAGCTTGACCTGGATTGTCTGAACCGCGGTTTCGGATTTCAGGGATACAGGTATGGGAAGGTCGATCCCTTCATTGAACAGATATTTGCCATATGACGTAAAATTGAGCACATCCCCCTGAAAAGTAAAATTTTGGACATTAAACAGATCACCGTACAAACCGACGTTAAAGGTCATACCGGTGAACTCGAGGTTCCGTATTACGGGGGCTTCTATACCATTCGTTTTAAAAAATTCGCCGAGCTTTTTCTGAAGCGGTGAATTCTTGAGCGTTCCGTTGTTCATCGAGAATGTAAAATCGCCCTTCGAATTGTCGAGAAGCTGGGCTAAGCAATAGCTATTTACCTCATAGTTGAAATCAATCCCCCCTCTCCCCGTAAGGGACCCTGCAATGCCGTAATCTTTATAAAAACGTTCCATGTCAAAATTCGATACCTTCCCTTTGACGTTGAAAAAAGGTACATCACTATTGAAATTCCCCTGCAGGGTGAGCTCATACACCCCATCATATCCCTCACTGGCGAATTCCTTAAGCGAGAGGAACCCATTTGTCATATCAGTCTTCAACGAAAATCCACGAATGTTCGCCCTTTCTCCCAATAAAAAATTATTTACGGTAAGATCACATGCAATGTTATTATTCAGGACGAATATCCCGATAGGCCGCTTGAAAAAATAGATATCGTCCCAACCGCGCTTTCGCTCCAGGTACGCCTGTTCAACAAGGGCCTGCACTGCCTTCACAGATGCGTTATATACAATGTCCCACTGCATATTTTTAGAAAGAAACGACAGTCCTGTATCAGATTGAAAAGGCGACCAGTTTTTTACTGTTGTAGTGCTTCTTATCGTAAGATCTGAAGTACCACTCGCCAATCCGAGCTTTACATTCAAAAGGCCAGAGCCATAGGTTATGCCCCCCTTCCCATCGCTGATTATCTCTTTGGTCCGTTTCCTATCGAAAAATGCACAGGATAATTCTTCCATAGATAAAGAGAAACTCGACCCAGTGTCCTTCTTTTTTGCTATATCAAACTTGATAGAGCCTTTGACTGAAGCTTTACCCCCATACGACATACCCTTATATGGAGAAAAATTAACTGAAAGGTCTTCCAGGTCGATTATGCCGGATGAAAATTGAAGATCGATCATGCTCTCTTTTTTATACGTGCCTTTGATGCCGAAATCGACTGTATCATCAAATATTTGAAACTTCCTGATTGTATACTGTGTTTCAGCATCCAAAATGTCCGCATCAAGGACGATGTTGAGATTTTCATTGGAAATGAGGTTATGTGCACTGTCGGATAATGAAGCGACATGGAGATTGTTCGTTTCCAATCTCCCGTCGATTACGAAACCCTGTTTTTTAGAGAAGTAATCAAGATCTACACTCACGCCCCCCTGGAAGTGATATTTAATGTCATGTTCCCTTAAATAATGATTAAAGTATGAGAGGTCGATATTATTCAAGTTAATGTCGTTTCTGAAAGTTTTATGGGCAAGCGAATATTCACCTTTGAGGTAAATATATCCATCCGACATCACGCTTTTTACATTTTTCTCCACATCGCCGCTGAATCTATAATTAAAAATTGAATCCTTCATATGAATTTTGAAATCCACATCATTAAGCTTCACCAGAAACCGTTCATCATCAATAAATTGAGCATATGAAATTTTTGTGTTGCTAAATTTAACAAAAAAATTGTTTTTGTTAAATTTGGAAGGATTTTTTGTGCCTGTTATTATCAAATTTATTATGCTATCAAGTGTGTACTGGTAATGCTTCTCATAAAGTTTAAGAAAACTAACGTCAGCATTGATGAAATGTATCTCTTCAACCACACTTCTGCCGGCTGATAAATCCATAAAATTTAATGTAATTTTTACCTCAGGGGATATAATTAAGTTGATATTATCATTAAAATCGCTCGATGCGGAGAGACGAAATTTCGTAAGGGTCACATTACCGAGTAAACTGAGATGAATTTCCTCAAATAAAACCGCCCTGTCGATATTTAACTTGAAAAAATCGGTAACAGCCTGCTTAAGGTATGTTTCAGGATATTTGAAAAGGAGATATCCTTTTAAGGCCGCGGCAAAAAAAATCATCGCAAAAATGACCGTGGCCGCAGTTAAAATTATTGCTTTTTTTCTGATTTCCATTTTAATTGTTCTTTATAATGATAGGAACCTTATATAATTACGATTTAGACCCTTTACTGAAGTAGACTAAATGTTAAAATCAGCTAAAAAGGAATTCCATAAAATTTCTTTTTATATGATTATATGAGGTTTTCATATGGTTTCATATTGTATATGTTTTTTATAGAGTCAAGCATATTAAGCCTTCGGAGTATAATAAATGGAAGAAATCCAATATGTACGAAATCTCATCGAAATCACTGACAGTTATGCGATTGACAGATTTCGCGACATAAATTTCGAAATGTCATTCGCCGCATTTGAAGGAATACCAAAAAAACATCCGTCAGATACAAAGGTCCTGGTGCTTTTCACGAGCCCATTTTCAACAGAAAGGACATTTTATGAATTTCCAGTTGATTCAATAGGTCGAATTGAAGAGCTTGGCACGATTACATCTTCAAACGGTGTGAGCGCCTATACAATTCGTGTCTGGGTAAAAAAGGGAATGCATGCACTCAGGGCCACTTCTTTTATTATAGAGTAACTGCTCTCAAAAAAATTAATGAGAATCATCATCTCATCTCTTGGAATGGGTAAACAGGCCTGTTCTTAAAAAATCGAAGGGTGCGTTATATGGAATTTATATCTGATGTATTAAATCATTCAACAGAGTATCTGCATTTCATATCTTTCGGCCTGCTCATCCTCGCCGGATTCAATCTCCCGGTCTCGGAGGACCTGGTATTTATAATTTCCGCCTCTATAGCGGCAACATCCATACCGGAAAATAAGGTGTATATATTCATAGGATGCTTTATGGGGGCGTATCTGAGCGATATCATTGCATATTCACTTGGGCGTTTCCTTGGGCCGAAAATTTTTGAAATTCCATTTCTGAATAAAATGGTCCCTATAAGCAAGCTTGAAAGAATTAAACACTATTTTGAAAAATACCACACAAAAACACTCTTTTTCGGAAGGTTTATTCCTTTCGGCGTCCGCAATGTGATGTTTTTAACAGCCGGGCTCACAAAATTAAATTTTTATCGGTTCATGATTGTCGATTTTTTAGCCCTCTGCTGCACATCAACAATACTTTTTACACTGGGATATTCATTCGGCGCCAACTACCAGGTAATTATTCCCTACTTGAACCAATACAAGTTTATCATATTCGGAATTTTTCTCATCATAATACTGGTGTTCATTTTAAAAAATAGAAAAAATAAAGCAGTATAATTAACCCCTTAATCCCCAAAATGGCTAACAACTACCCACATCTCAGCCTCCAGGGATTGTGGGGGCTTTCTATAATGATGTTTTATTATTACAAATCATACTAAGTTATTTCGTTCATTAAATAATTAATGAATCACGATATTTGCTTGACTAAACGTCATTTTTGTGTCTTATTTAATTATTGACATCATCTCAGCTTAATGAATTAATAGCATGGATTTATTATAAAATAAAGGTAATCGCGGAATTAAATTTCGCTGGCTTATGATTCGGAATGTAACCATCCAGGCCAAAAACATACTAAAATACAGAAGTAATTTCTGTATAATCAGGTACGGTTAATATTCTCTATGCAAAATCTTAAATACCATATCATAAATATAATCGCCATCACTGTTTTTTCCTATACATCTGCCACTGCAATAAACCAGATCGTTCGATATAAGCTCTCCCCTACGGAATTACCAAAACCCCAGAAACACGTGCGTATGGGAACATCAACCCAGAAACCGACCTGGGAGGTATATCGCACAGCCATCATAGACAAAGAATTCTTCAAAAAACCCACGGCTGAAGACTTATCGGGCGGACAGAACCCGCAAGGCAACATTACCGAGCTCACCCTGCTCGGTACGATAACCGGGCCCTGGAAAATCGCACGCGCCATGATTAAAAAAACCGGGGAAAACCAGGCGAAAGTTTTTGCTCTTATGAAGGTAAATGAAGAAATAAACGATGATGTTTTCGGTTATAAACTGGTGAAAATCCGGGATACTATAATTACACTTGAATCAGGGGGACAGCAATACGATCTCGCCCTCTATCAAAAATTTGTGAAACCTCCGGAGAATGCGGCCCAGCCCGCGGCAGGCGGGGAAAGGATAAGCAAAACGATAAGCAGATCGGAAGTGCAGCAGATAGCCTCGGGAAAAATCGACAATGCGACACAGGGGCTTCGTGCCGGTCCATACCGTGTGAACGGCCAGATTGCCGGATACCAGCTGATGCAGGTCCGCCCGTACAATATTCTCTATAAACTCGGGGCCCGAAGCGGCGACATCATCAAACGGGTAAATGGAAAGGCCCTTGACAGCACCGAGAAACTCCTGTCAATGTGGAATTCGCTCCAGAGCGAAACCCGCGTCTCTATCGACCTTGAAAGGGATGGAAAACCGATAGCCTTTGATTACAATATCACCGATTAGATAACAAACAGAAAGGAAGTGTCATGAAGTTGTCAAAAATCACATCATATTTAATCCTTGCCGTAATGGCCGCGGTAATTTTACCAGTCGCGAACGATACGAGATCCATGGGCACTTCCATGGTGTTTGCGGCGGGAAAGGAAGATAAAAAATTCGCGCTCAACTTCAAGGACGTTGAAATTGACGAGTTTGTGAATATCATGAGCCAGCTCATAGGAAAAAATATCATCCTCGACGAAAAGGTCAAAGGAAAGATCACCATCAACTCGGTGCGCAAAGTACCGGTAAGCCAGGCCTACCAGGTGATGAAATCGATCCTCGAAATTAAAGGGTTCGCCGTGGTCGAGATGGATAATATCGTCAAAATACTCCCTATTAAAGATGCGGTCAAAAAGAACACCGACATTATTGTTGACCTTGACGGGCAAAAAAAACCAATCTCCCTGACTATGGACGAAAGCATCACCTATATACAGGAAATCATGAATGCCGACGCTGAAGAGGTGGCAAACGCGCTGAAGCAGCTCAAGGCCGCAAATACAGACCTCATTGTGTACCCGAACCTTAACTTACTCATATACAGCGGGCTCAGCACAGAGATTGAAGGCCTCATTAAGATCGCTAAGACCCTTGATAAAAAAATCGGTGAAGGTGAAACGGACAAAAAAAAGAGCAAAGGATTAATCAATGTTGTTCATCTTCAGAACGCGAATGCCGAGGAGCTCGGGGCAGTGCTTGCGCGGATCCCTTTCTCTGAAACCGCACTCATTGACACGTCAACCCCGGATACCGGCGGGACTCCTGAAGAACGACAATCGAAAAAAGCCCAGCGTACAGCCAAGACACAATATTCAAAGCCTGATTCAAAACAAAAACTGTCAATAGTCGCGAACAAGGAGACCAACTCGCTCATTATCACCGCCACCCCGCAGGAATACATTGAGATCGAGCGGATTATTACGGCCCTCGATACGGTCCGCGAACAGGTATTTATCGAAGCCCTTATTATGGAAGTAAGCGCGGAAAACGGCTGGGGATTCGGCATCGACTGGATGCTGGGGGCCCAGTCGGGACAGAACGGTTTCGGCGGTTCGTCAATGTTTAACCCGATAAATGAAATAACCCCCCCCAAATCGTTCGCGAATAAAAACATGGTCATGCCCCTTACCCAGGGCTTTACCCTCGGATATATACGCGACGGAGCGGCCCTCGGCTTTGCCCTGCTGAACGCAAGCGCCAGCCGGTCGGACATTAATATTATCTCGACACCACAGATACTCACCATTGACAACCAGGAAGCAGAACTGAATGTCGGTGAAGAAATACCGGTCATGACAACCAACCGCATAAGCGATACAGGAACGCAAAACCAGACCTTCGATTATAAAACCGTCGGCATGAAGTTAAAGATCACTCCGCATATCACAAAATCAAAAAGCATAACCCTTGACCTTTACCAGGAGGTCAATTCCGTGCTCGGTGAAACCACAAACCCGATTGTCCCACCAAAACTCGGAAAAAGAGACATCAAAACCAAGGTCAATGTCATAGACGGCAGGACTATCGTTGTCGGCGGACTGATAAGAAACGACAGAACTTCATCCGAGACAAAGGTACCGTTGCTCGGAGACATTCCCCTGCTCGGATGGCTTTTCAAGACAAAAAGTGTTCAATACACCAAGAAGAACCTTCTCATCTTTATTACACCCCATATCGTCACAAAGGAGAAGCAGATCGAGGGACTCACCAAGGAGAAGCTCAAGATCCACAAGCGAATGAAAGAGAAATATCTTAAAGAAAGCAACTGGTGAGAAAACAGGGGGGCCAAGGGAGTATATGACATCTC
>JBFZEZ010000444.1:0-7374 GCA_041306585.1 Spirochaetota bacterium
CAGATCTGCAGGAACCACCACGTCCTCAACTTTCATGTCCTTATAGAAGGAATCCATTAATGAGGCTTTTGAAAGACGAAGGTAATTATCAAGGTGATGAATTTTATACTTATCAAAATCAAGATTATCTGTCGCTGCAGGTGCGAGTGATGCAGCCGCCGGGCTCTGCTCCTTTGCCTGTCCAACGTTTTCTCCGCCGACGCCGGAAAGAACCTCGAATGTGGCATTGATGATTTTGAAATCGTAGTCGTCGATATATTTATTGATAATATCTTTCGCCTGGTCGAACTCGGCATTCAGAAGATATCGGGCAAGAAGAACCTCGTTCCGAAAGCGGACACGTTTTTCAATCTTTTTTTCGAAGACCTTCCCTGATGTATCACCTGGAGCATTCGCCTGTTTGTCTTTAACTTCCTTTTCATGCTCATCATAAGTCTTTGTCAACTCTTCGATGATATCTTTTTCCTCGAGATCAATAAACCGCGTATAAAAAATAATGCCGCTCTCTTTTATTTCATTTTTAATCAATTGCTGATATATCTTGCGTTTGCTTTCAATGTTCTGGCTATTAAAGAGTGCGAGAAAACCGTATCGCTTGGCCTTCCGCGCTATATTGATTGCCTCTTCATATTTGTAAATCTTATAGGAATGAAGCCTGGCATTTGAGGCGTTCCCCATGGTGTAATACGACCAACTCACGGTCCTGTCGCGATATCCGAGAGTAAGATAAAGACGCGCCCTGGGATTTTTTGATCTAATAATTATCGGGGCTAAAGCATCAAGAATATTTTTTGAATCCTCCAGATAAAAATTCCTTAGTGATTCTTCATAGATTTCAGCCAGTTCCCCCTCTGATGCGTATGCATCCTTGTATGCCCTTTTATAATCTGACTGAAGGTATGCTATATCGGCATTGAAATATTTCCCGTACGCGCTCTTGAATTTGTCATTTAACCCCCCCGTGAAATTGGTCAAACATACATTAATAAAATCAACAAATTTTTTGTTTTCATGCAAGATTCTCTCTAATGTGATTTGATTAGTAAATGCAAAAGCATTATGGGATGATGCTATTATACACCATGCAATCAGCGGAATTGTCAAAAAAAATTTTTTCATATGACACTATCCTTGCGTAAAAATTTTGAGCAATCCCTCGGATTATTTTTCTACCACGAACTCTCGTGAAATCTTCCGGTTGTTATCGAAAAAAACATCGATTCGATATTTCCCCGGCCTCATGAAGTAATCCTCCGGAATGAATGAACGCAATTTTTTAAAATTTTTATCAATCTCGTAGCTTATCTGTTTATAATGGAAAAATTGGCCTTTCTTTTCAAAATGTATCTCGAGAATAACACGGTCCGATGAAATGTTTCCGCTTTTGGGTGCAATAAAAAAATACAATTTACTATTCGATTTAAAAGAAACGGAATCTTCAGCATCGTTATCCGATGTTACTTCTTGTGGAGATAACAATAAAACGATATCACCACTCATTGTGTTAAAAAGTATTAAAAATACTGCAATTCCTATGACAGCGGCAATAATGCCGATCCTGACAACAAACGAAAAAATCCTTTTTTTAGTAAACCGGACTTTCGCGGGTTCTTCCGGATCAGAAAGTTTATGCTTCTCAGGATTCCTCTCTTCTGTAAATACTGTTTTATTTTCATTCATGTGTTACCTCTTTCCGATGCAGCTTATTTAAAACCGATTATCCTACATTTAATTTTACATCTCAAATATTTTTCATATTTGCTAAAAATTATCAATAAAAAAATCAGATACGAACTTCTTCTCAAGTAAATTTTAATCAGTTATCCAAAAGAACTTAAAAAAAAAGCACTCCCGAAAAAAAATAGAAACTCACTACTATTTATCGTACAAAATTTTAGTAAACCATATCATTTTATTCAAAATTATTTGCTTCATTTTGGGGAGAGTGCACTCGCCAGCCAGCAGAAATTGAAGGTTCGGGCAAAAGTGCGATGCGCTGGCGCCGGTAATCCCTTTTACCTGCTCACAATGAACACATTCCAGTTTTTGAGTCTGAAACCCTTTTTTTCTATTGACAGAGTAATGTTTAGAGTTTAAATTAACTATGAAGAAATTATACCCGTTTGTAGCGCATTATGAAATAAATTCAAGATATTTACAAATTCCATGCATTGCGTATAAACTATTTTGCAATATTTAAAAGGGATTGTTACACTTTGGAAGAAAAAATTATTGTAAATAATTTACAAAATAGCGATGATTACTTAATTGCTATTAAGGCCCGATTCAAATCTCCTTCCTATCAAGTTTATGGACAGCTCATAATAATACTCAACAGCAATAAAAATTTTGAATCATTCAGCATCGTTGCATCATCAAGTTCTGATTTATACAATCTTGAACCGCATGCAAGTTGGGACACCTACGAGCAAGCCATAGCGAAGCAGATATGGGATGGGGAATATAACAAAAATTTGACTGTATCCTTAATGTATCAACTTCAAAAGATTCCAAAAGATAAAAGAATGCTTGAAATGCTCTATAAAGATGCTGTTCGATTTGATTGCGAAAACCTTGAACTCACTTTATTCGAAATACTACATTGGATTATAACCGACAAAAACATCAACCTTGATTTAGGAATACAGGAAATATCCAAATCCGAATTCCAGGAAGGACGTTCCAACAGATCCACAAAGAAAAAAGCGGAAGAGAAAGGAAATGAATTAAATGAAGGGATTGTTATGCTTCCTATTGAGGCAATTATATCGCCCATAAAAGGCAAACCGATATTTGAATTAAAAATCGGTGATATAATCATGGTTAAAATCAAACCTCTTTCTGAGAGGGAAAAAAAATATATTGATTCACTTGGTTTAAGGAAAGATAAGGATATCAAGCCAACACCGGCAGAGGTTATCGATATCAGGATTTCAACAGAAAAAATCGAGACCATCGAAATTATAACACAGATCAGTCCGAAGATTTACGGAGTACTCTACGAGGAAGAAAAAAAAGTCAAGATACGAATATACGATCCTAATCTTGACGGCCCTATAAACCTTAAAAATATTTCCGCTAAAAACATGATATCAAATGATCTCACAATAAAACCGATCGAAAAAAACTGGCTTTCGCTGAACATGTTGATAATTTTCGGAATATTTGTGATTATATTAATAATATTCATAACATTGGTCCTATTATACTGGTAACGGCCAATTAACGCCCTTCCCCGCAGCGAAAACAAGGATCAGACACTGCGCAATAGAGATACTTTTATATTTTATCAAATAAGGAAGTTCACATCATGGATAGCAATAAAGAATTTGTATTAAAACTCGCCCATGATAACAAGGTGAAATTTGTTCGCCTTTGGTTTACCGACATTCTTGGTTTTCTAAAGAGCTTTGCTATAACCATCGATGAACTCGAGGATGCAATCGAAGAAGGGGTACGGTTTGACGGCTCCACCCTGCAGGGCTTTACAAGAAAAGATGAAAGGGAAATGATCGCCATGCCCGACCTCTCAACTTTCAGAATCCTCCCATGGCGTCCAAAAGAAGATTCCGTTGCCCGTATGTTCTGTGATATAGTCCAATTCGACATGACCCCTTACGAAGGGGATTCACGCTTCATTCTGAAAAAAAATCTCAAGAAAGCAGCAGACATGGGGCTCACATTCTATACAGGGCCGGAAATCGAATTTTTCTTTTTCAAAAACTCTCAAAAGCCTGATATCCTCGACAGAGGGGGATATTTTGACCTGACCCCGCTCGATCTTGCAGCAGATTACAGGAGGCAGACTGTTCTCACTTTGGAAAACATGGGGATAGATGTAATATCGTCCCATCACGAGGCATCATGGAGCCAACATGAGATTGACCTCAGGCATACCGATGCACTCACCATGGCTGACAACATCATGACCTTCAGACTTATCACAAAAGAAATCGGTCAGCTTAACGATATTTACGCCTCTTTTATGCCGAAGCCTCTTCATAACCAGAACGGATCAGGGATGCATTTGCACCAGTCACTCTTCCGTGAAGACAGCAACATCTTTTTCAATAAGACTAGTGATTTTCATATGTCTGAAACTGCCGGATTTTATATCGCAGGTCTTATCAGACATTGCAATGAATTTTTTCCAATAACCAACCAGTGGATTAATTCATACAAACGTATTGTAAAGGGATATGAGTCCCCCACCCTGGCTGGATGGAGCAGGTCTGATCCCCGCACTATAATTCGTGTCCCCATGTGCAGGGATGAAAAACCGGATTCCATGAGAATTGAGCTCAGGAACCCTGATCCATCCTGCAATCCCTATCTCGCTTTTTCAGTCATCCTGGCGTCTGGTCTGGAAGGAATAGAAAAGAAATACAAACTTCCTGATCCGCTTGAAAACGACGACTCTGCGCCCCGGAAAAATAAACATTCGGAAAGCAGTCTCCCTCCCCTCCCCAGGGACCTTCATGAGGCCGTAACACATTTTAAAAATAGCAAGCTGATGCGCGAAACCCTCGGGGAATACATCCATAAAAAATTCATTGAAAACAAAATGCTGGAATTAGAGCGTTTCAATAACTATATAACCGATTATGAAATAAACGAGTATCTTCCAATCCTTTAATGGCACAAAAGCATTTCGACATTGCCCTGATCGGCTGCGGAAGAATAGGCTGTCTTCTCGAAAATGATCCGCTTCGTTCCAAGCCGTGTACTCATTATGGCGGGGTCCTCTCAGCCGGCCTCAGCATAACCCATGCCTGCGACATAAACATGGAAAGGCTTGAATCATTTGCGGGGAAAGCCGGCATTCCAAGTGACTGCACATATTCAGATTACAGAAAATTGTTTAAAAACACACAACCGGCGATAGCAATAATCTCGTCATGTACCCATACCCACGCTGCAATTGCCATTGACGCCGCCCGGAACGGCTCAAAATTGATCATTCTTGAAAAACCGGCAGCTGCTTCTCTTGAAGACGCGCGGGCGTTGCTTTCTGCATGTAAAGAAAATAATGTCAGCCTGATCGTAAATCATGAACGCAGATATGACAGCCGTTATATTAAGTTGAAAAAAATGCTTGATAACGGCATTATCGGGGAAATAATGACAGTGTATGGGGCTGTTCTCACAAAAGGGTCCGTCAACAATTGCAGAGTAATCGACGGAGGGGGCCCGCTTCTTCACGATGGAACACATCTCATTGATATGATACGATACCTTTTTGGTGAGATCATATCTGTGCAGGGGGAGGTATTTACCCCGCGCGAAAATAATTGCTTTGAAGAAAGGGCCCTTGGCTGGCTTAAGTCAGAAACCGGGGTCGATATTTTCATCGAAGCGGGGGGTATGAGGGATTATTTCGTTTTTGAAATTGCAATCTCCGGTACCGGGGGAAAAATCGTAGTAGGCAACTGGTATGAACATATCTACCGTAAAAAGACCTCGAAATTCTATTCCGGATTCAATGACCTTGATGAAAGCCCGTTCCCGAAGTTTGATAGAAGAAAGAATAGTTTTGCACGATTATATGCTTCTGTTAAAAGCATCCTGGCGGGAAAAAAAATCCCTATTCTTTCAACCGGTGATGACGGTTACAAAGCGCTGGAAGTTATTCATTCATTATATTTTTCATCTTATTCCGGGAAAAAAACCATACAGCTTCCCATTGATCCCGGATCAATAAAACTTGAAAAAATTTTTAATTTTAAATAAAAAAAATTTTGACAATTATATACTATAATTATCAAATCAAAATTTAGTAACAGGTCATTTCCAACGGGTAAATATCCATATGTCATTCCCGTGAAGACGGGAATCCATTCTCGCTAGACGCGAATTAAGGATTCCCGCCTGCGCGGGAATGACATATGGTTGAAGAGTCAATGATTACCACTGAAAATTGACCTAATACAAAATATCGAACATTCAAATGGACTTTTAAATATGGATATTAAAATAAATACAGTTAAAAATGGAATTGGAATTGTACATCTCAATGGAAAATTGAATATTGAATCAGAAAATGAATTTGAATTAAAAATCAATAAGCTTTTTTCCGAGAATATAACAAAAATCCTTCTCAACATGTCTGAAGTGAAGCATATTGATTCAACAGGCCTTGGAAGTATAATGAAAATTATGAACAGGGCAAAATTCTCAAATATTGAATTATACCTCTTCGATCTGCCTGATAACATCAAAAATGTTTTTTCAGTGGCATATATCGACATTTTTTTCAACATCAGGAGTTCCGAGGAAATTAGGGAAATCTTTCCGGGGATTAAATTATAATTACTGCTATTATATAAATCCTTCCTCCATCAGCTTGTTTTTCAAATGACTGTCTGATTTGACATTTTTATTTCCTTTACCCGCACCGGATCCAAGTATTTTTTCAACATACTTCGATAGAATATCGACCTCAATATTAACACGCGTTCCTTTCTTCCAACCGGTTGCGATGGTCCGTGAATGAGTTTCGGGGATCAGGTAAACAGTAAATGCTCTATCGCCCGCATCGACCACGGTTAATGATATTCCATCAACAGAGATAGATCCTTTGTGAACAATATATTTCATAATATCGGCATCGGCCTCGATGTCTACAGACATGCCGTTGTCGTCTTTTCCGATTGAAGTAATTGAGCCGGTCCCATCAACATGTCCCTGCACAAAGTGTCCCCCGAACCTGGATTGCGGCATCATTGCCCTTTCGAGGTTTACCGGCATTCCGTTTCTGAGCGAACCCAGGGTCGTTATCGAGGCCGTGACTTTCGATGCGTACACTGAGAATGAATTGATAGAAAGCTCTGTCACAGTCTGGCATGCTCCATTTATAGAAATTGAATCCCCGGTCTTTGTCCTGTCCAAAACCGCCGAGCACCCCACTTCAATGATGATTCCGTCCCCCCTTGTCGCACTGCGTTTGACAATGCCAATCTCTTCAATCAGACCGGTAAACATATCGACCTCACATCATTTCAAAGTTATACTGCTCTGAATAGCCGTTATAAAGGACCTCGTCGCGGATCATTACAGCTGAAACATCCCGGACAGGTAAAGCCTGGGCCATTCGTTCAATCCCCTTGCCGCACATGGCCGCGATTCCATTCCCGATGACCTTGGGTGTGATCACATACATAAACTGGTCCATCTCACCTGCATCGAAGAAACTCCCGGCCGTCCTCCCGCCCCCTTCGACCATTGCAAGCATAACACCGCGTTTGGCAAGGTTCTCAAGAATTTCATTAATTTCTTCCGCATGATTGTCGGCCGTCAGTGCAACTAGATTTATTGATCCGATAAACCCGGCATTCCCGGGATTCGATTTCACATAGTCGCTGATTTTTCCGGATG
>JBFZEZ010000445.1:0-3163 GCA_041306585.1 Spirochaetota bacterium
TAAACAACATTTTTTTACGCCAACAGGGAACACGTATGAAAATATCCTGTTCAAAATGCAAAACACGCTACACCCTGCTCCTGGACGAAGGAGGAATTGACAAGCTCGCCAATTCCATAAATTCCATCATGACATGCCAGACCTGCAGCCGCGTGCTGTCGATAGCAGCATGTCCCCACTGCAGGGCCATCTACACGGTCACCTTCCCCTCCACCCTGCAGGACTCCTACACCGTAGAATGCATAAAATGCGATGAGGAATTCACCATCCACTCCTCCCAGGAAAATACAATTAAAAAAAACCTGATCCTCCGGGGACCTCAGGAACCGAAATCGATACAACAACCACCCAAAGAAAAAAAATCATCACCCTCCGCGAGGGGCACAGCCGCTTACCCCGCACCCGCAATCGCGGGTATGATTCTGCATGATTTTTCAGCCAGGGAATTTTTCAAGGCAGCCGCAGCCGCGCTTACGACAAATAAAATCATCACCGCGATGGCCGGCATCATCATCATGGGGGTGCTCCTTCTTTTTTCATCGGGAATTGAACACAAAATCCTGAATATTCTCCCACCCGAGGTCTATCCGTACCTGAGGTCGCTCATCTCCCTTTTCACCGTCGTGGTGATATTCTTTATATATGTAATGACCTCGTCTATCATATCACGCATAACAATCGAGCAGGTATATTTTTCCGGGGAATGGAACCCGATCAGGACTCTCCGTTTCGTTTCGGCCGCGGCATTTCTTCTTTTCGTCGGGACCCTTGCCATACCTGCTGTCATCAAACTCCTTTTCGTACTCTTCGGGGCGGTCCCAGTCGTGAAACCGGGAATATTCATCATGATCTTCCTGCCGATATACAGTGTGTCCTTCGTTCTTACCATGGCGACAGGAGCGGGCTTCTGGTTCTTCCCCTCCATCATCTCCATGCGGATGGCCGGCGCGGGGGAACAACGGAGCGGGCTCTTCGCATTCATCTGGAAAAACAATTTTTCGCTGCTCTACACCATTCTCATTCTGTCAATAATGACCGGATTAATATTCGGGGCAGTCTACATCCTCCAGCGCGGTATATTCACCCTGGCCGCGTCCATCGGGAAACAATACATGACGCCGGACAACCTCAGTATTTTTTCGACCATGTCGTCAAACTTCCTGGGGCTCACCAAACTGCCATTTTCGGGGAGCGATATCGGCGCATATAAATCGTTGATCCAAAATTTTATTTTTTCAGGGGCGCTTGGAGCGAACGTAATCGGCGTACTGACGATCCTTTCGAGCCTGACACTCTTTTCCATTTTTATTGCAGTAATATCGTCGCTGTCGACCCATGTATACATACTCATGGAATCCGGCATCGATACAGACAATTCCAGAAAAATACGTTTTTTGCTTCGCATGATATTCGTGCTTGCCGTACTGTTTATAATCAGAAAATTGATCACATGGTTATACTAAAATTCAACGGCAAAAATTCATCGTGAAAATCTGCCTGATACATCCCCCTATAGAAGACTTTTATTACACATCGATACGCCGCCAGCCCCTCGGCCTCCTCTATGTCGCGGCCTCCCTCAAGCAGGCCGGCCATGAGTGCGCCCTTATACATGCGCATTCCCCCGGGCGCGCGGTCATCCCCCTTCCTGTGCAATTCGCCTATCTCAAATCATATATTGACCACCAGGACCCGGCCCTGCGCTTTCCCTTCGGCAATTACTGTCATTATGGATTAAGTTATGAGGAAATCCGGAGAAAAATCATCGCAAGCCAGGCTGACATGTTCTTCATATCATCCCTCTTCACGACCTATCATGAGGAAACAGAACGCGTCATCGAAATAATAAAGGAGAAACGTCCCGGCGCCCCGATTGCCGCAGGGGGATACCACGCAGCCCTCCACCCCGGCCACCTGCTCAATGAATGCGGCGCCGACTTCGTGATCAGCGGCGAGGGTGAAGCTGCGTCAGCGGCCCTGGCCGATTATGTATCCGGCAAACTAACGTTAGAGTCAGTCCCCAATCTCGCATACATAAAAGATGGAAGCATTGTTTATAATCCGGCATCATATGCGGAAGACCTCGATGCCCTCCCCCACCCTGCCAGGGAATTTCTGAAAGAAAGGGACTTCAAAGCGTACCGCCGCAGGGCTGTCAGCCTTATAGCATCGCGCGGGTGCCCCAACCGGTGCGCGTTCTGCACCAGCCGCGGGCTCTGGGGGAACAGATACCGGGGGCGGGGCGCAGACGGCATCATCCGCGAAATCAGGGAGACCGCGCAAAAATACAACGCCGACTGGTTCAATTTCGAGGATGATAACCTCTTCCCGGACCGGGTCAGGGCACACCAGATCCTGCAACAACTCATTGAATACCGCACGCACGAACATCCCGAGGCCCAGTTCACGGCCATGAACGGAATATCCCTCGAGGGCCTTGACGAAGAAACAATCCCCCTGATGCGGGACGCCGGTTTCCGCGAGATCAACATCTCTCTGGTAACCGCGTCAGGCAACCTCCAGACGCGCCTGGGAAGACCGTTCGCTTCTGAAAAATTCGAATCAATAGCCGAAACAGCCCGCGGGCTTGGGCTAGCCGTACGCGGATATTTCATACTCGGTCTCCCTGAACAGACCCGCGGGGAGATCAGCGAGACCATCGCGTTCATGGAATCCCTCGGTATATCGATATATCCCTCGGTCTACTACAACGTTCGCTCCCCCCGCGATGAGTGGAAGGTGCAGCGTTCATCCGCCTTCTACAACGAGACCGACGGGCTCACCCGCAATGACCTCATGGAAGCATTCAATAGGATCACGCGCATGCCGCGGTGAGTGATAGGAGTATCCTCCATCGAACGTCGGTTATGCCCGGTATGGGTCTCACGGAAATGCAGTTTTAAAAAGGGCTCCTGATGCCTTTGAGAGCAGGTGTTGTCACTCGTGCATAAATAGTCGTTGTTGAAATATTTTTGTGGCCGAGCAACTGCTGAATATATCGAATATCAGTTCCACTTTCAAGAAGGTGTGAAGCGAAACTATGCCTCAAATCATGACATGACGCGTCTTTTTTAATTCCGCTCGCATTAAGCGCCTTTTTGAATACATGCTGAACGGTTCTTATAGTAAGTTTACTTTTCGCTCCACAATCAGATGTAAAGAC
>JBFZEZ010000446.1:0-3267 GCA_041306585.1 Spirochaetota bacterium
GACGCTCTTCCGATCTGATACATGTGAAAAAAACGCAGCCGATCGGTTTGGCGGTCATATGTGTCGCATATGCTTCAGAGTGAATGATGCATTTTCGTGAACAATCGCGAGTGGATGTTTCCTCAAGAGATATTTTTTTATTAAGAAAAACGCACCCATAGTTCATCCAGGGATTATTATTGAAAAGATCGGCCCTGATGTGCCAGTAACTGGTTTCGCCCCCGGGGATGCTGATGATATTGTTGTCTTTCGTGAGATGCCGCATATGAAAAAACAGGACATCGTCTTTTTTATTCCTGCCGTCGCCGACATTGTAGCTTAAAATATCGAAATAGGTATGAACAAAATCAGAAAAATTCATGCCTGAGGGAAATATATAATCGTCACGCTTGAGGGCGCCGCTCTCATACAGTCTGAATATCTCAATCACGTTTTCGAGAAGGGCGAATCCGCTCTCCCTGCAGCACTTCGAGTTGCATGTTCCGCAGTCGTTATTCACGACTTTCTTTGCGTGATATTTCCCAAGGAATCCCGTGATTTCGCCCGGGAGTACGGATGGATCTGACTGATTGGTCATATACAAGTTCCCTATGATAATTATATCTTACTACCGAACAACAGGCATCGTATTGTCAAGATATTAATTATTATTTTATTTACAGGACATGTTAAGAGGTCATTTCCAACGGGTAAATATCCATGTCATTCCCGTGAAGACGGGAATCCATTCTCGCTAGACGCGAAATTAAGGATCCCCGCCTGCGCGGGAATGACATGTTATGGGTTGTTGCCCCCGATAAATGACCTGTTACCAGGACATCGTTTCCGAAATACAATGTTATTTTTTCACATTGTCATAATCCGCAACCGGTTGATACGTAAGATCATCCAATTCAATAGAATGCATGGATTGCGATGTTTCATCGATGATATCCAATACTGCCGTATTTTCATAATCAATATTCCCGTCACCATCCGGTTTGAAAAAATACATTAAACCTTCATTCAAATTGATGACATATGAATATCTGGTAAAATATTTCTTTTCTTTCCCGCGGTTCACTTTTTTGCACATTGATGCAAAATATTCAACAGTGAACGAATCCGGATTTTGCAGCATGGATTCTATAATATTAAATCTTTTGACAGAATCAGTCTCCTCTGCCGGAGGATCAAAAATAAAATGATTTGTGACAACCTGATAATTGTCTTTTTTAAATACATACTCTCCTCCGCCTATCACAACTGAATTGCCGCTTTTATCCACTAAAAATAACTGGTACCCATCCATTACAATATTATACTTTTTAAACGCCTCAACTGCATCAACAACTGTCGCGCAGGTTTGAAGCACTTTGCACATCGTGAATAATCCCATAGAAAATGGTTTATTCCATTGATAGGGCACTGATTTTTGTTCTGTCAAAAAAATATCAAACATCAATCCCTGGTCATTTACCCCGGCGAATGGCATCCACAACGCCCCCCACCAATAACAAATATACATCCTGCCGTATTTTCCATTTTCTGCAGGATACATTTTTATAGAAGGATTATTTTGAGTCCAGTCTTCGTTGTTACCTACAAGGGTCACGCCATTGTGAGTATAATTAAACGCAGTGCAAGCCCGGAGTGCAGCATCATTGCTGTAAAATATGGTAACCATTATTATCGAAATCATTAAACAAACTATTTGAATTTTTCTTTTTTTTGAATATCTCATTGCATTACTCCTTTACTTAATAACTCGACGTATCAGACATTTCCCCTTGCACGGGAAACTGAGTAAAAAATTTCCAGGTTGCATCAATAATATATGCTTTTTTAGATTTACTATCTTTGCCATGAAAATTCGATTTATAGAGAACATGCGGATCCTGATGAATAAGGGTACCAATCACAATATTTGGATAACCATAACTATGCAGGCTATACATTTCAACCAACCCGCCAAGCCCTCCATCCTGATTATACCACGTATATGTTGTAATCTTCTCTTTTTCCGAAGGAGTCGTATACATGGCAATATAATTGGGGTCGCTGGTAATTGACGAGGGGTCAATCTCGGGGATTAAGGTCACAACCGGATTAAGATCGCAGCCGTTCCATTGCGCCCATTGATGGGATTTATATTCCGTTAGCGGGAGGCCCTCTGTAATCGGATTAAAATAAGAAAACCACTCGTCGTTATAACCGTTGAAAGTGATGATTGAGATCGGATATGCCGGCTTTAACGGATAACTCGTGTTTGGATCAACATCCAGATAGCCGGAGACGGCCGCAGCAGCCTGAAAAATATGCCCCGGGTTAACATAGGCACATCTCATGGCCATTTGACCTCCATTCGATAACCCGTTAAGGTATACCCGTTGATCATCAATATTCAGTTGCCTTTTAACGTCTTCGACTGCTTTGACTGAAAAATCAACATCATCCGAATCTGATGCCTTTGCGGTGGCGTTCCAGATCCTCGCTTCACCCAGAGTCGGCACGTCAGCAATTTTTGTCCCTTCCGGGTACACGATAATGAAACCCTCCTCATCGGATGTTGCCATAAAACCGCTCGTTCTTTTTTCCGTGTTGGCGTTCACCATACCCCCATGAAAATCAAGGACGAGCGGGACCGGTGATAACCCGGTATATTTTTCAGGAACATGGATTTCATAAGCTCGATCCTTCCCGGCAAGATTAAAACTGATACGATGATCACCTTTGAGCATCTGCCCGTGATAGAAACCAATCCATTTTCCATCCCATCGTGCTTGAGCCCCGGTGCCTTTTGCATAGAAGTATTTCTCAATAAAATCTGTATAGCTTATTGAATCATTATAGCCGCCATCACGCGTACAGGCATAATATATCGTTTTTGTGCTATCATCATAACCGGTCAGCACCATATAAAATGGAATGTAGAGAGGATAATTATCTGGCATCATGTGTATAATAACCGGCCGATTATTTTTCAGAAAGTTCCCGATAATAATTTCAAGCTCTTCAATGCGTCTATTCGTATCACACGGAAAGGTATAATCTGAATTCATTTTCACAAAGTAATGAGCTTTGGACGTGACAGGATCATTTAATGTATAAGCGGCATCGTAAAGTTGGCGAATACTTGACAAACCCGAACCGCCATTGATCCATTTCCACACCTGGTAATTATTTTTCAATTCCACGGTCGAAACTGCACCTGTATCGAGATTTTTATGCATATAACTCCCGTAGTCATTGTAATAATTGAGTATTGTTTGAAAACAGGCGACCCCT
>JBFZEZ010000447.1:0-4568 GCA_041306585.1 Spirochaetota bacterium
GTATTTGACAGCTTCCATGATAAAGTTTTCCGACTGAATAAATCAATAATTGCCACCAGATATACATGACCTCCTGATAATTTCAAATATGTGATGTCAGCTGCCCATACCTGATTGGGAAGCCAAATCAATTTGTCATTGAGGAGGTATGGATACTTCTCATGCCACTTGATCGGTATTGACATGCGTTTCCCTGGATAAATAGCCCTCAGTCCGGCTTTTTGCATTAACAGCCTTATTTGCTTTCTCGTAACACCCATATCTTTTAGCGCTCTAGTTATTTTCCTGTAGCCGTAAAAAGGATGGAGATTCAGTTCTTCTACGATAGCTTTTAGTATTCTGATCTCTTCCTCATCATCAGCTGGTTTCGGAGTATAGTAATATGCCGATCTACTGATTCCAAGTAGCTCACACTGGTTTTTAATTGATAATCCCATATAGTTTGGCTCTACAGAATCGGATCTGTTCCGTACAGTTGTTTGTACTTTTTTTTTAGAAAATCATTCTCTACCTTGAGCTGGCCAATCTGGCTAAAAAGTTGATCTTGCTTTTTTTCTGCTTCTTCAAGTTCTTTGTCATCACCCTGTTTATCAAATGCTAATGTCGCATTTTCTATTAGCTGCTTCTTCCAGAGCGTTACCTGGTTGGGGTGAACTGCAAACTTCTATGCTATTTCCTGTATTGGTTTTTTTCACCACTGAGAGCCTCAATGGCTACTTTCGCTTTAAACTCTTTGCTGTGTCTTTTGTTCATTTTTACTGATTCTCCTATCTTTTATTTTAAGGAGATATCCACTTTTTCAAGTCAAATTTTGCGTCCCGATTTCCGGGCTCTCTATACTGCATCGTGATGGGTATGAATATATAGTACCTTCATAGTTTTTTAAAAGCATTTCATCATTTGTCTCATGTATAACTGGATTTGGAATAATAGAAATTTTACCACCTCCACCAGGAGCATCAATAACATAGTGAGGAACAGCAAGTCCAGAAGTGAATCCTTGTAACCCTCTAATAATATCTAACCCTTGTTGAACTGTTGTTCTGAAATGTTCAGTACCTTGAACTAAATCTGCTTGATATATGTAATAGGGTTTCACACGAATCATAAGAAGTTTTTGAACTAACTCTTTTATAATTTCAAGAGAATCATTAACTCCTTTTAGAAGTACTGATTGGTTTCCTAGCGGAATACCGGCATTAGCAAGCATCTCACAAGCTTTTGATGATTCTTTTGTTATTTCGGATGGGTGATTAAAGTGAGTATTTATATATATTGGATGAAACTGTTTTAGTATTGTACATAGCGATTCTGTTATACGTTGAGGTAATGTAACGGGAACTCTTGTTCCAATTCTGAGTATTTGAACGTGAGGTATTTCACGTAATCTTTCAAGAATACTTTTTATTTTTTCATCAGAAAGCATTAAGGGATCTCCACCAGAAATAATAACATCTCGAACTTCAGTGTGCTCCTTAATGTAATTAATTCCTCCTTGAATATCTTTTTCTGTGACAGATTGAGGATCACTTACTTTTCTTTTTCTTGTACAAAAACGGCAATACATTGCACATGTTGCACTAACATAAAATAATACACGATCTGGGTATCTATGTGTTATGCAAGGAACTGGACTATTATGTTCTTCGTGCAAGGGGTCTTCACAACCACCACCCATTAATTCTTGACTATCTGGAATGCATTGTTTCCAAATAGCATCACCTTTATATTTAATGAGATTCAAATAATATGGATTAACTCTTAACGGGAATTCTCTACAAATTTCTTCCATTTCTGTGATATCGATTGAAAAATACTGTGAGAGTGTATGCGCATCAGTAATAGATGCTGCTGCTAATTTTTGCCAATTTTCCATGTTAATCCATCTCCCATTATGTTTAATTTTTTTATTACAATAAACACTAACTTATGGATAACATATACAATAAAACTGTCTGAGACAACAGTGACTAAAAGAAAAATGAAAAAATATCCAGACAAAAGTGTATTAAACATTTGAAAAACAATCGTCAGATTTGTGATGGTTGACAGATTAAGAAGGCTGCGGGGCCGGGAAGACGATTTTGTAGATTACGATAAAACCTTGACTAGAAAAATTATAATTATAATTTTTTAAAAAAGTTAAAAACCTCTGGAAATTATACCTTCTATACAACCTCCGATGACGGCAGTATACTTTCTATTGATGATGTTGTTGTGGTCAACAATGACGGCCTTCATGGTTCTGTAACAAAATCGGGCGTCAGGACGCTTACAGCAGGCTATCATAAAATTGAAGTAACATATTAAATCGTTAATAGTATTTCGGTTCTCTCGAATTATTTCCCATCTTCATCTATCAGCCGGGCAATCAGGTCACTCTTCAGAGATGCGAGTTCATCGGAGGGAACATCTTCAGGATGGATATACTGGGCGAATACAGTCTGTACGGCCTCGATGTCATTGATAAAGAGACTGTAGTAATACCAGTCTCTCATCAGTTGCGCTGCAAAGAGAACCTCACGATCAGTGAGATCATCCCAGGCCTGACAGTAAAAATTTTTGCAGGTCCCTTGAATAAAAGATTCGATGCCGGGTCCCCGATCTGCAGCATCATAAAGCAGGCAGCCGATCTCTTCCGCCCCGGAAGATGTCATGCCGACATGAGAGCATTGCATTGTGTCATGGAACAGCTTTTCCGAGCAGCATTCTTCCGGATGCCTGAGGGATGATGCCGCTCTCCCCTCTTCCCGTGTCTGAAACAGTTCTTCAATTTCTTCAGGAGGCATTGCATAGTTATGGCTTCCGCAGCAGAGTGCGCATGAGGCGCCATACCCAGGACGGCACCGGTTTAGTTTATTGCCACCGTTAGTAGTCATACTCATTGTATCGAGATAATATAGTTACTTCTCTAATTTTTTTTGTCAGAGAACGCGTTAAAAAAAAAATAAACCCGAATATACGGATTATCCCGATATCCGCACAAACCGACATGAGAATTGAAGAATATATGGTAAGTACCGCCTTGATCGTATTGTGGAGTTAGTCGAGGGATTGCTCGTGTGGAGAACCTTAAGGTTTTTGACGCGCAAGATTTTATCGCGGAAGTCACGCAGCACATCCCGCTGCCGAGGGTGAGGCTCGTGCGATATGAAAATAATCAAAGTATAGAATCTCTCGAGATCGAAGTTGTCAGATCCGGGTATGTTATTCTTTTTGAAGAATTGTGTTATCTCGCATTTTGTGATTGATTTTTTTGAGCTTTGATTATATACACAGCCCGTAATGAGGTTGAGGTTGTTCAGACCGACGGTATCTGGATCGGGCTCATCGACGACATCGATGGGCTTGTCACCGATGGCGAGCGTACGCTCGGGTCTGGAGACACCATGCTTCTATATACCGACGGGGTGACCGAGGCATGGGAAGAAGGGAGAGACAATGAAGATAAAAATTCAGAGTCACATATGTTCGGCAACAACAGGCTCATGGATCTTCTGGTCAAAAACGGAAAAAGATCACCGGAGGATATCAAAAATGAGATTATTTCAGCCCTGAGGGATTACACCTACGTTTATAAGGGGGGACTATGAAAATTCGATATGTATTGACAGTGTTGATGACGCTTTGTATTGCGTTTCCTTTGTCTGCAGAAGATAGGGGAGAAAAAAAACCGGGCCCTGCCAAGTCCTACTCGATTAATCATTTTTTCGAGATCGACATGGCGTATTATTTTGCCCACCACTGGGGCCGAAATACCACCCGGTTTTCATCCGTCAATTATAACAGTGTATCGCCCCGGTATCTCGAGAGGAGGGATGCAAGAGTCGGTGCCGATCCGTCAGGGGGAAGGGATGATATGGGCCTGGCCTTCTCAGCCCAGCTCAAAGCATTTTATACATTCCAGATGACCTTCCCGGTCATGAAAACAGATAATTTTCTCATGAAAGAGAATAATGTAAAATTTAAATACCAGGCGAATCTTTCACCTATCAGTTTCGAAACCGGACCGTATGTGGAGATCACGCCGATAGCATTTCTGGTTTTCGAGTTCGGATCGAAAGTGGGAACCGGATGGGACTTCGCAGCCCTTGATGTGAATGGCCTGGCGATCAACGAACCGGATTTCAGGTCCCACGGTGAAAGTACCCTATTCAAACCGACCCCGGGGGTGGTGTCAATCAGTAAGATGCAAGCGACCCTGCAGTTCGATACTGGAGCCCTCATTGAGGGTGACTGGACCCATGTTGTTCTAGCGGTCGTTGAGAACATTGAGTACTGGTATTTTTCCGGGGCGAGGAACAACCAGTATTGGCGCTGGGAACATGACGAGGGGGAAAACCAGAATGGATTCAGGTGGTACCAGACGTTTGTACTCGGATACCAGATGCCGAAAAGGCCGGGGAACCTGGACCTTGTCGGCATCATAGTTGAAACCGATCAGCGTATAACGGGGAAGTATAAGTCAACGGTGAAATCGGGGGGGGGGGTGGGGTTCCGATTTTAAGGGGACTGAGCATGAATAAAACCATTACGAAGATCATCTTGATATTTTTTTCCTGCGTGAT
>JBFZEZ010000448.1:0-6459 GCA_041306585.1 Spirochaetota bacterium
TAAAAAATTTTTTATTTATATAAATTATTATAATAAGAATTATCAAAAAATAAATCTAAAAAAAAATTTTGGGGCTTCAGAGGGTGTTATAATTTTTGTTTTCATTTGGACCTCTGTTGTCCATAAAATTCGACTTATAGCAGTTAACGATTTAATAAGACTTTTTTTGTCATTCCCGCGCAGGCGGGTACCGGGATGACATATTGTTGCTGAATCAATGATTACCCACGAAAAATGCGACCACCCTGCCCTGTGTATATAATACAGATAGCGCTTACAGCACTCCTTTGCGTGTATCCACAAATAACACAATTAATTTGACCGGGGGAAGCGAAGATAATCCTTTTGTAAATCAGAATGCAGATGGTTTTCGTTTGCTCATGGCAAAAGAGTGGGGCGCGGCATCGCGATGGAAAGGGAGCAGCGCGATTTCAAGTGAAGCGTATGAATATCCAGCCGGCAGCGGCAAATGCCGGACATCCGGTGATTTTGCATCCGGTGATCCTAACCCTTTCAGTTCAGGATTATTTCATTACCATTAAAATAGACTTTACCGTCGAACTGCCCGGCTGTAAGGCGATAATACAGGCTCTCAATTTCGGCGAGTGGGAGAGATATATTATTACTTTCAATGGTTACTTTTTTATCTGCGGGATCAAGCGCTGTACCGACAGAAGAAAGCTTGTCCAAGCCGCTGATGCTCACCAGGGCCCAGTTGGATTCTATATCGATAACCCTGCCAACTTTTGAAAGATTTCCAAGACCCGTCAGATCTCTGATTCCGGTGACTATTAATGTTCCCTCGGATTTGCTGAAAAAATAATTATACCGGATGATCAAATCACCACCGATTGACTCCAGGCGGTCCAGGTGTGCGAGCGTCTGCAGTGAATTGTTCCCTTCAATCTGCAATGTCCCGCCGACCGATCGAAGCGATGACAGCCCTTCGAGTGAACTTAATAATTTGCAGTCTCTTATGATAAGGTCGCCCCTTACGGTCCTGAGATTTTTGAGGTCCTTAAGGGAAAAGACCGTGGCATTTTCTACAACAAGGGTCCCGGTGATCTCTGTATAACTGGTAATTTTTGATACTTTGGATTGCGAGTCAGCAGTCCAGTCTCCGTCCCAGACAGCATCGGCTGTTAAGCCTGGATCCGCTGCATCGGATTGTGTTTTCTTTTTTCCTGGAAGGCGGTCGTGGATAATATTATCACACCCTGGAAGAAATATTCCGAGCAGAAGCAACAGTATAATACACACTCGTGATTGCATACATACCTCACATTTTTATAGAGAATACGTTAGTCCTATACCGGCAGAAATGCAGGAAACCATTCCATCCCGCTCGAAAATCATTTTATACCCTGCAGAGAATTCGAGGGAGAATCTTCTGCCGAGAGAAAAGCCAAGGGAGCACTCAAGATCAAAAGCGGGCTCAATCGCCCATACGAATGAACTGTCGGTAAAATATATAAAAACAAAACCAGCGCCCGCCCGCGGAGATAGATACAGTATTGGAATCGGGTAGTAGCGATATCCGAAATCGGCAAGCACCGGAACAAGCCCCGCATGCTCTCCGCCATTCCCGGAAATATCAAACCATACATAGCCGGTCCGCAATCCGAATAAAAGATTTTTAAGACCGATATCCACGGCGCCAAGGATTATCTCACCACCATATCCACCGGTGACGACATCATGAAAAAGACCGATGGGATACATATACGTGAAATCCGAACCGCAGAAAAAACGGGGCTTCGTCAGTGTTCCACTGCGTTTACTCCCCTGATGAATAAAGCTGTCTATGTCTTCGGCCATCCTTCGGGCTGTTTCAACAGAAATCCGGTCAGCATCATCAATTGACGCATAGCGCTCCTCATAAATTCGCAGGATGCTATTATCGGGAATATGAATGACCCGTATCGTCAGCCGGAACGATGAATCGCGATACAGGTTTCCGACTACTACGAAATCGGCACGTGCAGCGATACCGATCGTGCGGGCATCTGCAGTATTGATGTTCCTTTCGGGATCGATGTTTTTTTCCAGATACACGCGTCGGATGTTTTCCCGTTCAAGAAGCTGAAATTTTCCTGTTTTAAAAATTTCAGCTTCGATGAGACTGCGCATAATCACGGTATGAGACTGTTCCACATTGCCGGTAACGAATTCAAGGACAGCGAGACGTTTCTTTTCCTGGGCATGTGCAGTCAAGCATGGATAGACAAGCGCCAGAACAAAAATAACACATATAAAAGGCTTTAATTTCACGTCTCAATTTCACCATATTTTTTTGTATTATGAACAAAAAAATCATTTGGTATATTTTGTCAAGCTTTTATGGAGTTTTTATATGCCCGAGATAGCCTTATCAGCATCTTCCGATGTAAAGGATTAGTATTTTATCGATTCTGCAATTTTTCGTCCGATTCTGGCGCCTGCAGCATCTATCTCCTGAAAAGATGTTATCCTTTCATCAAGGATCGTAACAACGTTCAGGGTTTTCACTTCTACAACCTTCGCGGTTACAAGAATAATCCCTTCCAGTGATTCAATCGAGGTATATAAACCATAGGGCATATTCGGATGGGCTCCGGCTGGAAGATACGCGACGAATTTTTCACCACGGGCCTCACGAATAGCAGCGCCGATATTTTTCGAAAGCCTTGAAAGGATCAGCGGGTCTTTGACGCTTCCGCTTTTTGCCGGATATATTCCGACCGTGCAGCCGAAACAGCCACCGTTGGCGCTTTGATGATCAAGCTGGCGGGCCTGCTCACCGGTAGTCCGGGCCTGAGTTGCTGCTGCAGTCTCTATTGCAGGCGTTGATTTTTTTTCAGGGTGGACTGGTCGAATTGCCACATAGACACCGGTGCCAATCAGTGCGGCAGCAACGCAAGAAATGAAAATTTTGGTGATTGCGAAACCGATGCCGCTTTTCTTTATCCAGAAATAGAGGGATAACCTGAGGCCGTAGAGGATACTGATGCCGCCGGCAGTACCAATAATTTTTTTAAATAGCCCTGCTTTTCGTTTGAGCATGTCTTCCTGCACGTTTTGCGGTACCGGCTCAGTCATTTCATATTTTCTGAGGAGGTCCTGCATTGTGATGCCATGCGATTGTCTGACTGTCATAACAGGTCTCCAATATCCTTAATTCCCTTCTGGTGAAGGTATTTTAAAATCCGTTTCTCAATCTTTTCGTACAGATACTCGGCCTGCCAGCGGGTTATGCCAAGCTGGGCAGCCGCAGACGGATACGTGAAATTATATACAGCTATCAGTTCAAAAAGGACCCTTTCACGTTCATTGTGAAAATTTGCATCATTATCAAGGGCCTCCTGAATAATGATGCGCGTGTCTCTGAAACCGTTTACATACTTGAGGTTCGGATCATCGAAGGCCTCATCGATGTCGACCGCATCGGATGCTGCTGTGGCTTTCCGGTTGTAATAGTTTGTTATCTCAAACCTGATCGCCGAGAGGAGCCATGCACGATGGTTGTCAATCGAATCGAAGTTTTTGAGAAACCGGATAAATACCTCCTGACATATATCCTCGGCATCATCCCGTCTGCCCACTTTCGAATATAAAACGCTGACCACCAGGGGATAATAATCCGAATAGGCTTCTCTGAACTCTCTATTTTGTGTCCCGCCTGACATACTCCTCTATAAACTATTATAATAGTATTGAATGAAGTTTTGATGATTGTAAGGAATTTTTTTCTCAATTCCGCAATAAGAGGAATATTCGATTCCCTCTCACATGCGATGCATGGATATTAAATTGAAAAATTATCTTACAACAATGAATATTACAGTCGCGGATCGATCTCGTCAAGAAATATTATTGATGTGAGGCGGGATTTTTACATGGAAAAATCACTTTAGTCGGAAAAAAAATATTTTTTTTCCTCATCCTCCGGCAAATCCCATTCCTGATGCATGAGGGGACGTAAAATAAACAATAGAACAGTCCCTCTTAAAAAATATTTTAAAAAACGCGGGATAACCGCAAAAAAAATTAAAGGAGGTGCAGATAATGCTGCATACATCAAAAAAATTATTAGTTCTTATTTTTTCTTCCGCCATGGTCCTCAGTGTACTCACCGGATGTGAAAATTCGGGTCAGGAAACAACCCTTACGCAACTGGGAAAAAATTTTAAGGAAATTACCGATGGGGTTTCCAATGAAGTTGTTGATCAGATCAATGAGGGTATCAATACCTATGAGACAAACAGGATCATACAAGATTCGGAAGAAAACGGTACAATCACGTACAATGCCGAAGTCAATGTGAAACCATTCAAATTTGAAAATATTGAAATTGACGGTACCATTAACTTTGACAACTATCAGCCTGATACTGAAAGCCCGGTCCTGAACGGTACCCTCGACTGCAGTCTCAGGATGTTCTATCGTCCGAATATTATCTTCCTTGGTTTTCCGTTCATTACAAAAATCAATATTACCGGAACAGTCGTAATTACCGGGAAGATCGACACTTCGATTGATATCGACATCGAGGTCGACAACCTTTCCGATCCAAAAGTCTATTCCGCAGTGATTAATGGTATCGATTATGCTGAATTGATCAGACAGGAAATTGAGAAGGCCAAAAAGTAATTGCAGCCCTGCAGAAAGCAAAGCGCATGAGACATGCCCAGGAAGATGCTCATGCTTTTTTTGACCGGGAAATCAATATTTTTCAATGATCTTCAAAAATCTTATAAAAAAAGGGGTTTCTACAGCAGAATAATTCTGCTATATAAGCCCCTCCATAATTTCGAAAATATGCGACCTGCTAATAGATATCTATTCCAAAGTTATCGGCAAAAACTCGTCGCTCACAAATAAACCGGCGCTATCCATCACTTTCACCTGCACATTGATCGGTCCGCTGCCACCAGATGGGGCTGTCAAGTCGACACTGCCCTCATACTGGTCTCCGACTACATTGACAGTCGTCGCACCGAAGACACCTGCGCTAGTAGTCCAGGCAAAGGTCAATGGCACACTTGACCCCTTGGCCTTTACTATAAAAGTAATTTTTCCGAGTGGAGAAACCTTGTCTGCAGACTGAAACATTGAGACAATCGTTGGAGCAAAGTTAACATATGGCCCGCTTGATATATGAATGGTTATTGATCCTTTCGCTGTGAGTGTTCCGTCGCTGACTAAGCTTTCGATTTCGCAAGCCCCGTATTCAGCATTCTCTGAAGCTGTAAAAACTGGGGACTGACTTTTCGAATCATCAAATGAACCATCGCAGTTTGTTCTCCATTCAAAGGAAAGGGTATCTCCGTCAGGGTCGACAGCATCTATCGTCAGATTTGCTGATCCATTCCTGTCCATACTGGTCGGATCTGATAAAATAGAATATATCTCCGGGTAGTTATTTGTACCAACGGTTATCTTGATAGTTCCGTCACCGTAAATTTCATTAACCTCAATGGTCACGGTTGATGTCGCGATCAGAAATTCCCGATCAATTACTGTAACTCCAAGCTGATAAATCCCCGGTTCGGATGGGGGTGTCCATATCGGGGCGGAGGATGTCCTGTCATTATAACTCCCTTTATCATCCGGCGTCCATATATAAGTCAGGTCCCCGCCGGGATCAGGATCTACTGCAACAACCTTCAGCTGTACCGGCTCACGAGGGGCTACAAACCTCGGGGATACATCAACTCGTTGTATCACCGGGGCTTTGACATTAAATTGTGCCGGTGTCACAACAGACTGGAGCAACATATTGACCTGCACAATTGCATTGTTGTTAACAGCAACTGAAGCCGTGTTCTCATATGAGCGTGTCCCATTAACATCAAACGCCTGGACTAAAACCAGTGAATTACCGGCAGGGACATTTCCGATTATCCCCTTCCAATTCCCTTTGTTTTTTACTAAATCGTAGATTATCGGGTCCGGGATGCTAAATCCAGAAATCGTTACCCTCACCGTTGTGACTTCAGGCGGGAGTACCGCTCTGGTTATGGCATTCAGAGATGTTTTTGAAGGGTCAACCACAACCCCCTGCACATCGATAGAAATAGCTGACAAAGCCATTGACGAATTGATATCATTGCCCCTGTTTGTGCCGCCGCTGCAGGCCGCCATTGAAAACAGAGTTGCAAAAACACAGATAAGCAACCAACCAAACTTTTTATGATTAGTCATTTCTCCCCTCCTATAAAAAAAAATTTTCCTCTCCCCGTTGCCATGTACCTTCCCCTGGCATGTGAATGATAGGAATAACGATAGATAAGAATCAAAAAAATTCAATCAAAATTTGTAAAAATTTATCAAACTGTTCAATTTTCACCCTTCAAAAACACAAAAATAGCCTCTGAATAATGAAAAATCTGCCATTATCTGCAAAATATTTATTTTATACATAGAATCACCAAAATCTAAGACCCCAATCAAATAAAAAGGGCATTCCTCACCCTGCGG
>JBFZEZ010000449.1:0-2993 GCA_041306585.1 Spirochaetota bacterium
TATGCCCTTTACAAATCGGTCGTAGATGGGGCAACAGACGTTTTAGTTGCAGCCTCCATTGTCGGCACGACATACAATGTCACGCCGATAAACCCGGGGAGGTATTACTTTAAAGTGAAGGCTGTTAACTGGGTTGGAGAAAGCGACTTGTCATTGGCTGATGGAGGCTATCGCGGTGTGACCGATAATGAATTTTTTGAACTGTATGATCAAACCAACAGAAGAATGGATGAGAAGGTAAATCTCGAATCCACTGGTGATGAAAGATGCAATGGCGATACAGGCGGCTCGTTTTTTAAAGATGTTCAAATAGCAGGGCTTGGCGCCAATGTGTATCTGAATTACACGACCTATTCTGATTTCTTCTCAGTAAGAAGAAAATTGACAATTCTAAATAGTACTAACTATTTTGTTAAATCCAACATATCCGGAAATGGGACAAAGACCGGAAGGATAAACATTTCAGGGGTCTATTCGGGTTATGTGGATCATAATCTTACAATTACAAATAAGAATGTCTCTGCCGGAACATTCACTGTAAAACAGGATTCCAAGACCACATCGACTACCCTGCAATGGAATTACACTTATAATGTGAATAACTATGTATTTCTTAAAGATGCGAACGAAAAATAAACTGGTATAAAAAGTATCAGTATCATTGAAAGGCTGTCCCCCCAAGGACGGCCTTCCGATACTGAAGGATCGGGGATGCCCCATGATTCGTAATTTTGTTGAATCGTTCAGTTAAACAATAAAATTACATTCCGCCGTTGCTTTTTTTCGGACGGGCGATGTTCACGCGAATGTTCCGTCCCTGCAAGTCGGTGTTGTCGAGACTCTGAATCGCGGTTTCAGCAGCGCCCTCGGCTGCCATTTCGACAAAACCGAAACCCCGCGATCTTCCCGATTCACGGTCCTTCACGATTTTTACGGAAGTGACTTCTCCGAATTGTTCAAAGACCTGCTTGAGCGATTCATCGTTCGTGCCGTAAGAAAGATTTCCAGCATAGAGTTGTACTGACATAATAAACCTCGTGACACAAAAAAAATATAAATTCCGTGGGCAAGCTTCTGTATATGTGGAGCATTTCCCCCCGGAGTTTTACACTATAAATTCCGCATGAATATTATTATGGAGTATGTAGATGGTATGTGATATTTTAGAATTTTTACAATTCGAATTTCAGCTGGAGGAGTATTGAGTCATTACGAATCGGAGCTTATCAAAATCATCAAATAAAAACTCATGCGATTGCCAATGGTGGATGTAAAGAACGATTTTTATAAATTAGAGCATAATTGCAAATACATGTCAAGTGTATTTTTTTATGTTGTTTTTGCAACTGGCAGCACATGCTGCGGCGCCGTTGAGGTCTGGGGAAATGACAGGCGCTCAATTGATGTCCTTTTAAAAGGAAAACATCCATCGCTGCAGGTGTGTTTCCTGTAATGATTGTTGAACCATCGTTAACGATGATAACTGAAGAATGTTATCCGATAATCAGCGGCCGCGGCGTTAGGTTGCGGAATACGTTATGCGCCGGAGAATCAAAAATTTCCACAGGTTTTGCAAGATTGAGAAAGTCGAGGATCATATTCGGCAACTCCCTTCCCCTGATGAGGCCCGGCGCCCCTTTCCCTGATGATATTTCATCGAAGTTGCTGACCTCATCTGACGGAATTCCCTTCCCTAAAAATACGATCGGGACCGCCTCGCCGGAATGACCATTGATACGGCGCAGACCATTTGGATAGAGTGCGGATACAACAAGGAGTATTCCCGGAAGGGTGAGGAGGGGAGCTAGTGATTTTCTTAAGCCGTGATCAATCTGCTCGATTACTTTTCTTTTTTCCAACGGCGATCTCCCCATCGTTTCAAATGGCGGTTTTATGTGAATATGGATATAATTGAAATCTCCGGCAATGTGCAATGCAGCTTTAACCTTGTTCTCGATATCCAGGCTGGGATTATTATCCTCTTTCGAAGCATGCATCTCCATGTGAGTATGTTTGCCCATCCCCAGCATAATGTTAGAGGATGAAATGACGGCGCCTGCGAGACCATTATATTTTATCAGACGGGGCGCCTGGGTGAGCTGTCCGGATTGACTGGTAAGAATGAAATTTACCGATGGAAGGCCATTTCCGGTCCTTTCTTTATTGATTGGATGTTTTTTAAGTTCTTCATGGGCCCAGAATATATATGACTTAAGGGCCCTGGCGGTATTGATTGTAGTATGGTCAGATGCATAATCCGCCCATGGCTCGATGTCTATCAAATAGTCGCCGATTTTTAACGGCTGGGTATCAGTAATCCACGGTGTGACATTCCCTTTCATGATGATGATGCCCCCGGAGTTTTTTGTCCGGTGAAAGCTGATTTTTACATCCTCCCAAGAATACGAGCTTATTGCTTCAGTAAGGGTATCTGCGTCGTTCGCGGAAAGTTGTGGTTCATCATGTATCAGAAGAAGGGTTTTTCCAGTTTGTTTAATCGAAGCGAAAACGCCTGATAATGCGACATCGCTGGCTCCGAGGGGTATTCCAGTCCCCAGGGCTTCAAGGCATGCAGCGCCGGGATAGTCCTTCATTTGATATCCTAACATAAGAAATTGCGTCAATTCCGGTGAGAGTATTTCTCCGAGGGAGGTCCCGTGGTAAAGGGTGTTTAATCCATGTGCTGCAAGGAAGTCCAAAACCGGGGTTCGTGCCGTCTGAAGGGGGGTTTTCCCATTACATTCCTTGCAGGAGGAGTCGAGAATCCCTTCTAATACTATATGTATGCATCTGTTGAGCATTCTTCTGACACATCCTTGTGCGGTATACTCTATTATATATAGTATAAAAAAAATGTACATTGTCAAGTATTATCGAATTAAATGGAAATTAATAAGTGAGAAATAAAATCCTTGAAACTTTCTTTCAGTTATATAATCTCACTATAAAATCAATGAAAAAGGGGGATTTCCATGGATCGTCTGCAATCTCCG
>JBFZEZ010000450.1:0-3401 GCA_041306585.1 Spirochaetota bacterium
CTGCCGCCCCATTAAAGTATTGTTATTGTCTCAGAAGAAATCCACTTTATCTATGCTTTTTTCATGTCCGGTTTTACGGGCTCAGTATAATATTAATATGTCAAAAATCAGAAACATAAAAGAGACGAAAATTATCTTGTAGAAGCTACTATTGAATGACATTCCTGGTCATTTTAAAATAATAAAACCTTCAATTTATCGAGTACTTCTTTAAGTTCTGAATCGGATGCTTTTTCTATATATTCAAAATTCCTTGATGACCAATCTAAACTTTTTACTTGATCCGATAGAACAACTCCTGATATCTTTTTAGCATGTAGCGCCACTTCAAAAGGATATCCCTTTTTTTGGCTTGTTATTGGACAAAAAATAGCTAATCCGACCTTTGAATTGTAATCTTTTGGTGAAAGAACAAGGGCAGGGCGTTTCCCCATTTGTTCATGACCAGATTGTGGGGTAAAGTTGAGCCAGACAATATCGCCTTTATTGGGAATATATGATTTTACCATATTTCTTTACCAAGAGGTGAGCCGGTATCAATTTCTTCATGAATATTTGATTTATTAATTTGATTCAGCAAATCATTAAGATTATACCGTTGTGGAGTAATAATTATACTACCATTGTTTTCTTCAACCTCGACCGAAATTCCATCTTTGAGATGTAAATCTTTAGCGATAATTTTGGGAATTCTGACGCCTAAACTGTTGCCCCATTTTTTTATGACAATTTCCATATGATAACTCTTAATTGATAAATTATACAAAGTATAACTAAAAGTCAAGCAAAATTTTTAAGGTAATGTGCGATAATGGCATTCAGAAAAAATAATTTTTCATAATCCCCCATAATCTACTTCAAAAGAATCCCCATAGTGAACCCCCGTGGGGGTAAAAAATTATTTCCTGATAGCCGCTTCCCAAACCAGTCCTATGACAAGGTGGCCGTGCGTATGTATCGCTTCAGTCCATAGACCTGGACCATCATGCACATCATCGATACGTATACGATTATTTTTTGTCCTGTTGCCTGTATCAAAACCCCTTCAGCGGAGTCAATCGTCGGGCCGAAAAAGAGAAGTACCAAATATAAAACCTGGGCAACTGCAAAAACGGCATATACATATCCGTACAATGTGGGATAGTGCCTGTCGGCAAAGATGGCTATGATATAAAAGAAAACCGCCGCAGTGAATGAAGTAAATGCAGTCTTGACCGCCACGATATGAACATGTAGATAGAGGTCCCATGGAGTCAGAGCGACAACAATATAAGAAACCCCCGATATGACTCCGGCAAGGGAACCGGCGATGCTGGACCATTGTGCAGGTTTTTCCGTAAAATGTGCCGGGAGCAGGGAGAAAAATATCGAGAATGCCGAACCCACCATGAGGAGTGCCGCGCTGAAGAGTAAAAGGGACATTTCCTTGGCACCCCCGAGGAAAGTCCTATAACGGCCGAGATCACTGAAAAAGTTGTTCCAGAAAGAATAACCTAACGTCTGTGGGTCTGACTTTGTCCCGCCGGGGTAGACGATCATGGCCCAGACAGTTAAAACCATAAATAGAAGCATACTGACTAAGGCGTAGGAATATAGCGCATCTCTGAATCTTACATGCATTAAATTTTTAGTTGTGATATTGGGCTTATTCATTGTGACCTCCATATAACGTCTGTATTTTTAATCTTATACGTTATGGAAAAAACGCGGTTTTGAAGTTACAAGAAACGGGAAGAGTCCAATGGTGCAGAGGTGAAAAAATTGCTTCCTTATGCCGAATTCATCGGGGAACTAACGCAGCATATACCGCTGCCGAAGGTGAGGCTTATACGGTATTTAAGTCTGTGGAAAAACTGAGCGGTGAACTTTCAACACTCAACCAGACCCTCGAAGAAAAGGTCAGGAAGCGCACTGAAGATCTTCATGCTGCCCCAAGAGTACATTCTCAAGATTGATTATTGACTGCTCAAGTTCAAGCTTGATACTTTCGATCTTCTGGATGTTCCCGCTCCAGAAATCGGCATAGATTGTGATCCGGCGTTTTTATTTCCTGATCTCGCATTGATACACCCTGGTATTATAAAAAATATAATCCGCAGGCTGATGTAAGGCCGGAACCGGCGCCGACAAAAAGTATTTTTTCGACCCGGCTGAATATCCCTTGTTGCAGAGCGTTATTGTATGCTATGAGCAATGCCGACGTATGCGGATCGCCGTATTCCCCATAAATATCAACGGCTAACTCCTTCTCGATTTTCAGCTCGTGCGCGATTGCTCCGCAAAATCCCTGTGTGGGTTGTGTCGTTATGAGTGCCGTGTTTTTAACGTTTATTGAGTTGTCAATGATGAATTCCTTCGCGGAATCCACAGCGAACGCGAAAAGTTTTTCGTGGTAGTCACCGGCAACATTTATGCTGATCTGGTTTCTCCCCTCGATTCCGTGTTCATAAATATCCTGGTACCCCTCGACTCCTAAATATGTATCACTGGAGGTCTTAAACATGAATTTATTAAATCCTGTTTTTTCATTTTTTGATTTTTCAATTATTGCCGCGGCTCCGAAATGGGTATAGGGGAAATCGCTCCTTTTCTTTTTTGACGGGTGTACATCCCCGGAAACAATCAGCACCCTGCTTATGGTGTTATTGGATAGGAATGAATCGGCAACCTGGGCGGCATACATAAAACCGCATGCCCCATTCATCAGATCGATGGAGAAGGTCGATGCGCCGGCAGGAGAACTGGCGATCGGATCGGGATTTAGACCAAGTTTCTGTTGTACGAGAGAAGCCATGGATGGTTCGGTTATATTTTGCTCTCGGTAAATGCCGACATTGATAAGCATGTTGATCTCATGCTTATTTATGCCGCACTGGGTGATGCATTTTTCCGCGGCCCTGACCGCGTTCATTACGGAGCCAGCTGTTCCATCTTCATGGTTTATGGCGGTTGCTCTGATGATTGATGGCATGTTAAATCTCCAGGGTGCCGAGGGTTGTTGAAAGCGCACCAAAAATCATACCGGAAGCCAGCACGATAAAAAGCACTTTCGCGCCATGTTTTATTTTTTGTTTTTTCAGACTATCATAAAGGGCAACAAAATGTGTCGTTGTCGAGGTGTTTCCGAATTCCTGTACGCAGTAAAGGGCCTCGGGCATCTTCTGGTGGAAAAATTTTTCGCCGCATTCAATATATTTCTCGATGGCTTTTTCCGAAGTCTGGTGAAATATAATATAATCGTATTGGCTTGAATCGAAGGTCATCCCCTGACGTTTCATGGTCTCTTCGAGGAAAATGGGCCATCTTTTCGATGAATTTCTATGAAGGTCGGTACTGTTCGCGTACATGGCGATTCCGGAGTTTTCATCGCTGGGCATACCTATGCACATGTGCGCAAATTC
>JBFZEZ010000451.1:0-2730 GCA_041306585.1 Spirochaetota bacterium
CGTGTTGGAAGAGGTGAGTCTGTCCATAGCTTCTTCAAGGTCTTCGGTCCTCTGTTTGACCTTCCCCTCAAGTTCAAGATTCATTTTTGAAAGCTCAACAGTGAGATATTCCACAGAAAAATATGCATTTGAAAATTTTTGTGAGAGTAAAAACGCCTGGGCAAAAATAAAAATAAAAAAGCCGAAGGGGAGAATAAAGGTTGAATCAATGATAGCATTTGCTACTAACAAATCATGGATAGTGGTGGCGAACAGGATCATTGAACCAATGAAAATTACGAGAGCACCGGCCCGTTTTTTTGCGATAAAAGATATTACTATTGCAAGCGCGTATATCGATGTAATGAAAACGAAAATGTGAAACGATCGAAGAACTTCCATATAGACTTTCACAGGGAAGAAAAGGGCCAGTGATGAATAGAATATCCCGGCACCGATAATCAATTTTTGGAACCAGGCAGGAAAGCCTTTTTCAAAAACATAGGATATAAACATTATTGCAATGGGGTATCCGGCATAAATTGAGAGCAGTTCAACCCTGTGGTATATAGATGCAGGAATTTGAGGGAAGAGATACATTAATATCCTTTCCCCCGTAATAAGAGACCGCGTAGAGAGGAACATACAAAAAAAACCGAACAGCAATGACGACATATCCCTTCGCCGTTGCACAAAAAGACCAAAATGATATAGCCCCATTATAATGATGCTGCCGAACAAAAAGAAAACGATCGATGTTGATCTCAACCATTCGTTATGTAATTCATCATCCCTCCCCAGAATAATGTGTTTATAAATTCCGCCTTGAACATTATCAAAATTTGAAACCTGGATTACTATATCAAGGGAGGCTACTCTTTCCGGAATTTTGTAGAGGGCGGTATAATTTTTCCAGATGCTTTCATCTCTATTTTTTCCGACAGTACCGATACCTGCTATAAAACTTCCATTTATAAACAATTTATATGCTGACCGTATGTCTATGATTTTCAATGTTAGGCGATCCCGGGGACTCCCGAATTCAACATGCAGCCTATAGGTGGCGAACCCGTCCCCCGTTAATTTTTTCCCTGCGATGATTTTGTCGTTCCAGAATCCAGGGACGCCGGTATAGAGCCGAGTTGACAGGTCCTCCCCTTTTTCAAATGCATCAGGAGAATACAATTCATGCCAATAAAACTTCCAATCCCCCATTAGAGGGACCGGCCCATCTGAATTGAAATCCCATTCATGCAGGTCGATAATACCCTTTGCAGCTTGGGGGGCCCCTCTGGCTGAGACAGATACGGCTGTCATGAAGCACATTGATGTTATGATTAAATATAGTATCTTTTTCATGATTGGTGGATTATTATATAATATAGAGTATATCAGAACGATATAATAATACAAGAAAATTTTATGTACAAATGAATTTTACATAAATCCGGGGGGGGTGACGATGAAGAAAAAATGCGCGCAATTGCCGAATAGGCGATTATGTGATTGATTTTTTTTTTATTATTCGGTTATATTCGTAATATCACCCATACATTATTTTATTTGATATAGATGCAGAGGAGCAAACTATGAGAAACAAAAAAATGAACAGGGAAAAGTGGCAAAAACTTTCAAAAAGTAATTTCAAACCGGTTTCAATCGGGATATCCTGCCCCAAGTGTTTCAAAGGATATGTGGAGCAGGGGAACACTGACCTGTTAAAGAGACAATATATTCATAAAGAGGAAGCAATAGTCATTTCTTTCTACAGATGTCCCGAGTGCGGATATAAAAGATGGAAGGCCATTGAATGCACTGGAGACCGGGCCACTGGCATTATGTCAAAAACACCGGAATAATATGCACGCATTCGGGCAACATCCCCGGAGTTATGGGAATTTGTTGTAAAAATCCTTTCCAAATTGAATATAACTTTCCAATTCCGGGATGTCCTCTAGTGCGCTTAAAAGCCCGATATCAAAGTCTTTTTTTTCAGATTCAAGCCACTTGTACACATCAATGTAATGACCAAACGTGACATTTGTAAGCTCGAGAAAAAGCTCATCTCTTTTTTCAGGTGAAAAACCTTTCTTTGAAAGATGGTCATAGAATTTTAAAAAAAGCTCAAGCCAGAGCAGTTTTGCCCGTGCATAAAATATAAATTCATCCATGCCTCCAATCCGAAACCAGGTAAGAATTATCCATTTATCAAAGAGATCATTTCTGTTTATGAGGTCAGATTCTTTATGTTTATCCGAGAGAAAGTCCCTATTGATGGATAGAAATTTTTTTATCAGGAGATTGTTCGAATCGGACAACTCCTTGGCCTGGTTTTTATTGTCTGCATTCACCGGCATAACGGCTATATCAATAATTGTTGATGTGGACTTAACCGGGCCCTCTTCAAAAACAATTGCTTTATTTATTTCAATATTTTCCCCCAGCACACTTTTGTCCTTGATTTTAACCATCGGGACATCCGTCCTCATTCCAATGCTTGTATAGGTGGCAGTCCTTTTGCCGTTTGTCAGAGGCCCAAGGGTCACAAGTGATCCGGAAAGGGTCATAGCAATACAGCTGTTTTTGTCGTCAGTGTTGAAAATTTTTTCTTTCCTGTAATTCCCCTGCTCAACAATTTTATCGAATTGCACTCTTTTTATGAGCCATGACTCCATGAATCTGTTGAAACTTTTTGGATCATCCGGCAGTCCTGTGTTTTTAATCAAATTTTTTAAATGGTAAACGACTTCA
>JBFZEZ010000452.1:0-2774 GCA_041306585.1 Spirochaetota bacterium
TGACATGGAATGAATTGTTACCCCTTAAAAATGACCTCTTACATAAAAAACATAGTTCTTTAAAAATTTGTGCTTGTCTAAATAACTAACTGTAATTAAGCGTAACTTGTAGAGAATAAAATTTGATTTTCCCATTGTCTATTGTTGTATGACAGATTTTCGTCTGCGCGGGAATGACACAGGTGAGGAAAACGACCATATTTAATGTTGCTGTTTTATGAAAAGTAATTTTAAATTTTTAAAAAATAAGAAGGTATACACATGGACTCTCTGATTATCAGTAAATTCGGGGGATCGTCCCTTGCGAACGCGGACCAAATTGAAAAAGTCAGAAAAATTGTCGCAGATGCCCCTGCACGACGGGTCGTAGTTGTTTCAGCGCCGGGCAAGGACAACACTGATAAGGAAAAAATGACCGATCATCTCTTCAATATAGCTACCGAAGGCTCCCATTTTAAACTCCAGAAAAAAAATATTTCCCCGGAGGAAAGCTACAAGGCGGTAGTCGGTAAATTCAGCATGATCATAAAAGATCTCGGAATTGATGGCGGCGACATCCTCAGTGACCTCGAAAACGACCTGCATAAAAGCATTGTCGATAAAAAAAAGAAAGATTTCTACGCATCCCGCGGAGAGCATTACAACGCGAAAATCTTCGCGCGCTACTGTAAAAAAAAGGGGATGAACGCGCAGGTTGAGCTCCCTGAAGATATCGGATTTATTGTCTCTGAGGATTTCGGCAATGCCCGCGTCCTACCGGAGACATATAACAACATTCGTAAGATTAAAGGGAAAGATTCCATCGCAATCATTCCCGGATATTACGGCATCACCCAGAGCAACGATATAGCAGTCCTTTCGCGGGGCGGCTCGGACCTTACCGGGGGAGAGGTTGCATACGCACTGGAAGCCGACCTCTATGAGAACTGGACCGACACCGACGGCATCTACCAGGTTGACCCGCGCCGTATCAGCGATGCAGCAGTCATCCCGCGGCTGACATATAAGGAGATCAGGCTCCTCTCATCCAAGGGATTTAACGTGTTCCATTTTGACGCGATGGTCAGTTGTAAAAAAAAGAAGATCCCTATCAACATCCGCAACACCAATAATCCGTCTGCAAAAGGTACCCTTATCGTTTCTGAACGGGTCCCGGAGGAAACGGTGGTCGGTATCGCGCAGCTTGACGATATTGCATTCATCTATATCGAAAAAGACATGATCGGCGAGAACATCGGGTGCACGAATAAAATTTTCCAGATCCTCAAAGACTACGGGATCCACACCTATCACTACCCGACCGATAAAGATGATATCGCGATCATCGTTAGCCAGGAGAAACTCCGGGGAAATGAAGACAGCCTGAACCAGGACATTTACCGTGAAATCAAGCCGGACAATATAGAAATAAATTACAACCTGTCGATGCTCTCGCCGGTCGGGATCGGGATGAAAGACCACCCGGGGGTCATCGCAAAGGCGTCTACCGCTTTAAAGGACAACAACATCAATATAGAGATCATCGACCAGGGACCGGCGCAGATAAGCTTTCACTTCGGGATACAAAGTTTTCATTCCGACAACGCGCTTAAGGCCCTTTATAACGCTCTGCTGAAAAAAAAATAAGAGAGATAATAAACAGGTCAATAAAAAGATGACAACGGAAAATTCTATACACAAAGGGAAAATTGCGGTACTTTCCATTATTGCCGCATACATCCTCTTTGATTGCGCTGTCACAGCCCTCGCAGCTGTCAATGTCGGGGAACGCATGCTCGCCATCGGCCTCATGCGGATCGGCATAACATCCGCCCTGTTTTATTTTTACTATAACGGGTACCGCCGGGCAAAATATGTTCTCACGATCACACTCTGCCTGCTTATCGTATTCACGGTATTCGGCATTATCGAGGATGTCTCGGCTTGGGCGATGGACGATTTAATCCTCAGACTCGTATTTCTGACGGTTTTTGCCCTGACCGGGTGGTTTGTCATGTTCTCCGACAATGTTGATCTATTCCTCAAGGACCGGGAAGAGACAAGAAAAAATATGATCTCCCTCAAATCCCCCGCTGCTATACTCGCCATACGCCTTAGCGCTGCTGCGTCTATCGCGGGCTTCTTCATACTCTGCGGACTGCTGCTCATTCGCGCGGACAAACAGGAGCAGTACAGGACCATCACCGTTGAACTGGAAAAGGACCTGCTGCATATCACTGAACAGTTCCGCATGGGCATGGATGCGAAAACCAACACAATTGCGAAAGATGAACTGATCATGATTCGAAAAAACATGGAGTTTATGGACAGTCAGACCGGTACCCGGCCGTTCGTCGTTGACTATAACAGCACAATAATCGCACATTACAATCCGGCATTTGTCGGGAAAAAAATTAACGGCATGACCGACATGAGCGGATGGGGGTTTGCTGGAGAGCTGCTGAAAAAAAGGGAAGGAACCCTCACCTATTCATGGAAAGACAAAAACGGAAGACCTGTCAGAAATTTCATGGTATTCAGGAACATTCCAGAACTCAGATACATTGCGACCGCAAGCGTTTACCTGAAAGAGACATTCTTTGAAATAGAATTCTATAAAGACTAGTTCCGTGACCACATGAATTTTAACTAATTTGGAATTGAATCATAACAACCGAAGAGCCCCCTAAATCCCCCGGAGGGAGACTTAAAGAAAATCCCAGAAAGTCCCCATCCGGGGGATTTAGTGGGCTCTTCTACGGTCTATTCGCCGCGGAATATATAAAACATGAACC
>JBFZEZ010000453.1:0-2551 GCA_041306585.1 Spirochaetota bacterium
CTTCAGATCTGTTCTTGACTCGTTGTTGTGCGCTCAAAACGATAACGAATAATGACGAAGGAATAGTTACACACTTAATTACCGAATAGAAAAGTAAGTACATGCAATTTGATTGGGATGAAAATAAAAATCTGGAAAATTTTAAGAAACATGGTATTTCGTTTGAAATCGCCCAAAAAGCATTTCTTGATAGCAACCGAATAATTGCTGAAGATATAAAGCATAGTAATGAAAATGAAAAGAGATATTTTTGTTTCGGAAAGATCGATAACGAGATAATAACGGTAAGATTTACTGTTCGAGATAAACATTCATGACCATCGAAAATTAGTCACCCCGGACATGAAAATGTGATAAACTCCGTTCGGAGAACGGACGGAAAGTGATCGAGTTTCTTTATGGTAGTTCAGACTCCGAGAGATAAACTGACCCCGGCATTTTGGCATGTACCCCCGGTTGTTTCATGCTTTTGCATTGAACGTACGGTAAAAAGACCTGCTGACGATTACTCGTAAGCAAGGACATCCAAAATGCCTTCCCGTCCTTTCGCTCCTTCGTGTAACGCTCAAAAAAAGAAAGGAGGGAAGAAAGTATGTTAGAACCGGTGGCAAAATGTGTTGCCGGACTGGATGTTCATAAAGAAATCGTCGTATGTACGATTCTTTCTGAAGATGAAGACGGTCAATTGGTAAAAGAAACGAAAGAATACAAAACGTTTCGTAAAAACCTCACTGAATTGGCAGACCGGCTGAAGGTATCCGGAACAGAGTTGGCAGTGATGGAAAGTACCGGGATATACTGGAAGCAGGTATATGAAAGCCTGGAAGACAAGGGTTTCAAAGTGTATGTGGTCAATGCACGCCATATTAAGAATGTGCCGGGTCGGAAAACGGACGTCATGGATAGTGAATGGTTAGCCGAACTGGCACGCTGCGGTTTATTAAGACCCAGTTTTGTTCCACCGCGTGATTTACGTGAATTACGCCTGTTGACAAGATACCGAAGAAAACTGGCTGAGGTATTAAGTACAGAAAAGAACCGACTGCACAAGATATTAGAGGCGTCGGGTGTGAAGTTGAGTAGTGTAGTCAGTGATATTGACGGCGTTTCGGCTCGTCGAATGATCGAAGCGATGCTGGATAAAAAAGGACCGGAAGACATCATCAGTTTGGCTGCAGGCCGGCTGAAAAAGAAAATTCAAGAACTGTCAAAAGTTTTTGAGGATTATCATTTATCAGACCATAGTCATTTTTTGCTGCAAAGACTGTTAAGTCATATAAAGTGGCTTGATATTCAATTGGAGCAAATAGACATACAGGTCGCTGCGGCGATGAAGCCGTATGAAAAGGAATGGAAATTATTGCAGACCATTCCGGGAATAGACTCAATAAGTGCCGCGATGTTACTGGCAGAAATAAGTACCGATATGAGCAGTTTCAAGAGTAAGGAACATTTGAGTTCATGGGCAGGAATGTGCCCGGGCAATAATGAAAGTGCTGGAAAAAAGAAGAGCGGAAAAACACGAAGGGGTAATCATTATATCCGAAGTATCTTATGTGAAATAAGCAACAGTGCGAGAAAAACAGAGAGCCAGTTTAAAGGGATGTTTCAAGGGCTCGCAATAAGGCGGGGGCATAAGCGGGCTATCATCGCAGTTGGTCATAAGATATTGGAAATAATTTATGTATTGTTAAAAAACAAGGAACCGTATAAAGATCCTTGCGTGGACTATGAAGAGATGATGGTAAGCAAAAATGCCCCGCGTTGGATTCAGTGCTTGAAAAAATACGGTTATCTGCAGGAAAGGGAGAGTTAAGAAACATTGACAAAAGAGTGTGATTATTTGTTCACCGGCGCATGTTGGTGAAGATAGGAAGAGTCTTTCCTTTGCTCAGCAATCAGCGTGTGAATATTTTCACGGTAAAAGTTCCCGATTCACAGGCGTCGTAAACCAATATGATTTTGCAGGAAGTATTCTGCTGAAGCTGAACCATCCATGAATCCAGCGATTCAGCAGGCAGGATTTCGGTTTCACTCAGCCGAAAACCCGATATTCCGCCGTGGTCCACCATATAGATGACCAGCGAATCGGCATCTTTTGCCCATTCAGTCATTGCCTGGCGGATATTTGAGGCAGACGGTTCTCCGTCCACGTCGTCTGCATCGCCATTGTTATCCAGATCAAGATTTTTTTCTGCGGTGAGGTAGTAAATCGTTCTTTTGTCAAACCCCTGATACGTCATCGCCCGATAGGCAAAATTGGCGCACATGCGGGTGGCGTCCCAGAGATTGTTGCCCCGGTAAAATCCGCCGCCGGCAATGATGACGGCTTTTGAAACGCTTTTTTCTGTTTCGATTTTCTGAAATATCTGAATGCGATGGTTCATGCTGTCCGCCACAACCGCATAATCGGAGGTTACAGCGACCGATCCCGGATAATTCAATTCACCAGGGGAATTGGCTTCCCCGATAACTCCGACCGATTTCCACTCTGAAGAATATTTAAGAATCCGGTGATTTCCTGAATCTGCCACGTAAACGGCGTCTTGCT
>JBFZEZ010000454.1:0-3832 GCA_041306585.1 Spirochaetota bacterium
TCCGGGTCTTTCTGGGATTGATCAACTTTGATTTCCATCTGAATGGCGCCGTAATCCTTGCTAAGAAAATATTCCTTGTGCAGGCCCTTCTTAAAAAACCATATACTCCCGACAATGAGCATGACCGCCATAATGAAGACGAACGCCATGATGATATTAAAATGCGCCGTGAATTTTATTGCAAGATCGCGATTGAACGTTTTCTTTGGTTTTACCGTAATCTTGTTACTGAACACATACTCACGTATAGTTTCGTTAATGATCTTCTTGTTATTGAACTTTTTCAGCTCCTTGTCCAGGATCGCCAGGACAAAGTCGAGGTCCTTGAATCGTTTTTTGACATTGTGATGCATTGCTTTTTTTATAATGCGCGGGATCGGAGCACTGATCCGCGGATTAACTTTTTTCGCCTTAATGTACTTCCCTGCCTTGATCTGCGCGATCGATTCCGGTGTAAAGTCCCCTGAAAACGGGATCTTACCAGTGACCATCTCGTAGAGCACGACCCCCATGGAATAAATATCAGCGCGCTTGTCCACGTTTTTCGAATCGAATATCTGCTCAGGGGACATGTACGATGGAGTGCCAAGGGTCATGCCTGCGGAAGTGAGCCTGTGCTCTGCGGTGTTTTCCTTCGACATCGCGATGCCGAAGTCGGTCAGCTTGACTTCTCCCTTGTTTGAAATAAGAACGTTATCGGGCTTGATGTCGCGGTGGATGACGCCCCGAGTGTGAGCGTATTTCAGGGCCTTGCATACCTCACTGAATATGAGCATTGCTATGAGGTTCGGAATGTAGCGCCTCTTCTCAATAAGTCCACCCAGGGATATACCGTCAATGAACTCCATTGCGATAAAGTAGGAGTCGTCTTCTTTAAAATGGTCGAACACCTGTACAATGTTTTCATGCCTGAAATCCATCATGAGCTGGGCTTCGCGTTTGAACCGTTCGTTGATTGTAGCGCTTTTCTTCAGGGTTAGGCGTTTTAAGATTATTTCCCTGCCGAGGGTGGGGTGCATCGCCTTATAAATCGCACCCATGCCTCCTTCGGCTATCTTGCATGTAATCGGGTATTTTCCGACCATAGATCTATCTGCCATAATTGTATCCCTGTAAAGTTGAATTTCTTGATAATATAATTTCAATAATTTCGGTACGAATCTCTTCCATTATTTCTTTGCCTTCTTTTTCATCTCTATGATATCCCTTTCCAGGTTTATTTTCCTATTTGTTTTCATAATGGCCACGATATACTTGTCAGGATTATGAATCTGGATAAATTTGCCCTTGGCCCTCGGGTTGTACAGGCCATCAATGGGACGGTGCCCACCGAAGTAGAAGCTTTCCTCCCGTAATCCCTCCTCGATATAGGCATTGAACATCTTTTCAACGACCCCTTCAGGGGATTTTCCGTCATCAGTCCAGGTGAGGCCCTCAATCACCTCCGGGAAATCCCGGTAGCCGATTATCTGGTCCCGATCAAAGAATGCCGCTGGTTCAGCGTGGGACACGAGAAAGTTTTTACCAATAGCGAATACAGGAAGATTTTTTTCAAAAAGATAGTACTGGTCAGATAGTTCCTGTCCGTAAAATTTCTTTACATAATAATCGACCATTGGCCCTTCATGTGCGTACTTCATGAAGGGATGGTTCCCCTCCCCCTTTTCGTTGGTAATGTTCTCGTGGTTCCCTTTCAGGAAATGAAAATTGTTGGGGAAGCTGGTCTTGATCTCCATGATCATTTCCATGACACCGAAGCTCTCCCGCATCTCTTCGTCCATGTTCACATGCGATTTGTAAGCGTTTTTGTACTCATTGAAGGCATCGTCCCAACGCTGCGCCGCGCGTCCCTCGGCATGCACCCCGTCCCCGACACAGAGTATCTGCACGAGGTTGAGAGAGAGCTTATCAAGGATCGTGTAGCCCATGAGGTCTTCATAAAAAAGGATGCTGATGACATAATCAAGACGGGCATGAATATCCGACAGGATTATTGTGGGGATGTCCTTTTTCAGGATCAAAATGCCGCCTGGCATTCCTGAGTGGTCGTACGGCCGGATCTCCTTGCTCTCGCTCATTAAAACCTTGTTCACTTTTTCGATCGTCGCAAGAAAGGGATCCTTTTTCGGCGGAGTTTTCCTCCCAAAAATATCGGCAAGCCGGACCTTGAGGGCCTGGACCATGCTCTGAGATTCCGCATATGAAAATCTGTTCATGATGATTCCCCACGCTCTACATTAATAATTTGAATGCGAAGGCACACCTGCGGGGCATGTCAATAAAATACCGCCCCGGCATTGCCGGTATCATCTGATACTGGCAATGCCCATTAAGTTAAAAGAGAAGGAGCGGTTTGATTCAATCTTGAGAACCATGATCCGCAGGATCTCGTTCTCATTATTCGAGAATGATGGTTTTGTTTATCTTCGCGAAATCATCAGTCAAAATAACAGTCGCTTTTTTAATCTGCTTTTGCTCCTCAGCAGCCGACATATCCTCTGTGAACATAGCGATCTTGAAAACAGGTGAGGAGCTTTTCAGGGGTCCCTTATCGAAAAGAAGGGGCGCATCAATTTTCACGTCCGCGCCGATCGATGAATCGTCCTTTTTGGCGCTCCGGGGGACGTCCCCACGCAGGTCAATGCTGGTGTATTCAGCTGTTCTGACGCCATTTACGAGGGGTCCGATGCTGATGAGTGAACCCGAATAGGTCAGCACAAGCGCTCCGCGCTCTTCATCCTTCGACAGAGTGTCGCATTCTTCCATTTTCATGGATCCTATCCGATCTTCAAAAGCTTCTTTCTTCTCGATCCAGGCTTTTGCCATCATTTCCACCGATTCCTCCGTGTTTTGAAGACCGGAAGTTTTAGTGATATCCTTGAGCTGATCCTGTACTAAAACCGGAATTTGATTGAGAAATTCTCCCATTGTGCTCCTCCAAACTTTTTTAAATTTTTAAGTATATAAATTAGACATATTTATATATGTTTCTTTTAATCTTAAAATTACATTAGCTTCAGTCAAAAGTCAAATTTTTATGTAAAAAAAAGAAATATTCTAAATTTTTTGTTCCAATAGTAATAGGTATATTAGGATCATGTCTTGATTGTAAACGAGCCTCAAACAAAAATCAATAACAAACTAAAAAAAATCAGTAAATTAGACCTGTTTTTTCACCTTTTTCAAACCATCAGCTTTAAAAAAATTACATGTAAATGCTCATTAAAAGCGCAAAAAACAAAAAAATCAGGATTCGGCGCTGTGGAATCATAGGTAAAAGTCGCGGCATAATATGTCAATTACGCGATATTTCTGCTTGACATTATTTGTAAATTTTTACTTATTGTAAATATTTACAAATAGATATTATTTATTTTAAATAGTAAAAGTCCCATAACAAACATCATATTGCAAGGAGTCAACCGATGAACATCGGGGGAATCATCAGACGTCACAGGAAAGAGAAAAAAATGACCCTCAAGGTCGTGAGTGATCTGACAGGAGTCTCGGAGGGTTTCCTGAGTCAGATTGAGAACAATGTCAACACGCCATCCGTTGACACCTTGATCAATATCTGCAATGTAATCGGCATCAACGCCGGCGACGTGTTGAACACAGTGAAACAACAGGAAAAGTATGTGATGATCCGCAAGCCTGACTGGGCCGATATCGATATCCCGCATTCCGGCTTCGCCACTAAGAGGTTTTTTCCCCCGGATAACAGGACCGTCATAGACACGGCGATCCTTGCCTTGAAGCAGGGGAAATCGATTCCTGTCAGAAAAAATATCCGCAACAGCCAGGAAATGCTCATTGTTCTGAAAGGAAAGGT